>JAKLIU010000220.1 GCA_022709445.1 Spirochaetota bacterium
GGGTGGCGATGGCCGCCTCGGGTTGCCCCGTGCGGGACTCCGCCACGGCACGGGCGCGGAGCGCCAGGGCCTGGGCGGCGGGCAGGTTCCGCTCTACGCCGGCGGACAGGGCTTCTCCCGTCAGGGTAACCGCCTCTTCCGGGGAGCCGGACTCGGCCAGGGCCTCGGCCAGGCCGGCCATGGCCACCGGCCGCCCGTTCGCTTCCAGGAAACTGCTGGCCAGGGCGGATCGCATGCACCGGGCGGCCTCATCCCAGTCGCGCCGCCCCAGATGCGTCAGTCCCGTTTCCATCTGGATGGCCGCGGCCAGGGCGTCCCAGCGCAGCGACTGGGCCAGGGCCAGGGCAGACGCGAGCGCGTCGAGCGCCGGATCGGGCAGGCCCGACCGTCGGTAGGCCATGCCAAGGGCCTGGAGAGCCCGCATGGCGCCCCGCTTGTCGCCCTGGGACAGGAAGGCGGTCGCCGCCAGCCTGGCTTCCGAGGCGGCCTTCTGCAGCTGGCCCTCGGTCAGGCGGCAGCGTGCGCCGAGGACCCATGCCCAGGCCCGCCCTGTCCCGAAGCCGCGCCCGTCCGTCAGCGGCTCGAGGCGCTCCATCGCGACCCGCGCGAGGGCCGGCGCCGATTCCAGGCGGGCCAGGGCCTCCTCGGCCAGCAGGCGCGCGAGTTCCGACGGGTCGTTGCCCGCCGCCGCTTCCACCGACCCGATGATGTCCCTGACCGATCGTTCCGCCATGCTGCCAGTATAGGTCGGCGGAGCTCCGATTGAAAGCCGGACGCTCCCGGCCTATACTGTCGCCCGATGAACAGGAAACACGCCCTCGCGCTCGCGCTCTGCGCGGCCGCCCTCGTCACCGCGCATTCCCAGGACGCCTGGTCCGGCCGTTGGGAAGGCAGCCTCCAGCTCTCGGAGGGCAGCCTGCCCTTCACGCTCACGGTGGGGGCGGACGGCGCCCTCCTGGACCTGCCCACGCAGAACCTCTACGGCTACCCGACCGCGCTCGCGCGACGCCGGGCGGATTCGCTGGAGCTTGCCTGGCTCTTCGGCGGGGGGCAGTTCCTCCTGTCGGCGGTTCCGGATGCCCGGGGCGCGAGCGGGCGCTACGGCCAGGGCGGGAACAACGGGCCGTTCACCATGACGCGGGCGCCCGGGCCGTCCAGGACCGGCACCCAGCTGGATTTCCCGGCGGGCGGAGGGGGCACCCTCCCCGGGACCCTGGTCATGCCCGCGCCTTCCGGATCCAGGCCTCCCCTGGTCATACTGCACCAGGGCCTGGGCGTCGCCGACCGGGACGGCAACAACTACAACCTGGCCGGCCGCAACGACGCCCTGTCCCAGCTTGCCCAGGCCCTCGCGGCCCAGGGCGTGGCCAGCTACCGCTACGACAAGCGCGGCTCGGGCATGGCCACCTGGCTGGTGCCGGCCGAGGAATCCCTCAGCTTCGAGGCCTGGATAGCCGACCTCGCGGCCTGCGCCGACTGGCTGGCCGGGGACGCGCGCTTTTCCGGAGTCTGGATCCTCGGCCAGAACGACGGGGCCCTGGTGGCCGCGGCCGCGGCCAACGTCGCCGCCCTGGAACGGGGCCTCATCGTCGCCTGCGCCTCGGCGGACGGACCCCTGGACGCCTACCGCGACGCGGTGGCTTCCGCCCCGGCCGAACAGCGCGCCGAAGGCGAGGCCCTGATCGCCGCCCTGGTGGCCGGCCGCCGGGTGACCGGTCCGTCGGACTACTACCGGGACGCGTTCCGGCCCGGACTCCAGCCCTACCTGATAGAGGCTTTCCGCCACGATCTGGAGCCCGAGCTGGCCCGCTACCCGGGCCGCGTGCTCATCGTGCAGGGAGACCGGGACATGCAGGCGACGATCGGGGATTTCAGGACGCTGGCCGACGCCTCGCCCGGGGCCATGGGCGTGGTGGTGCCAGCCATGAACCACGTGCTCAAGGAAGTGCCGCCTGACGTGGACGAGAACAACCGCGCCTTCGGCGATCCGTCCTTCCCCCTGGCGCCCGGACTGGCCGAGGCCATCGCGGAGTTCCTCGCCGCGCCCTGAGCCTGGATTGCCGCCGGGTCCTCAGCCGCCCGCGACCGAGAGGAAGGCCGCCAGTTCCCCGGCCGACAGGGCCAGGCCGCTCACGGACACGACGGTCCCCGATATTCTCCAGGACGCCATGCCGAGTATGGCCGCGGCCCGTTCCGGCCAGAAGCCGCGGGCCAGGCCCAGGAGCAGCAGCCTGCAGATCGGGTAGAACACCCGGGCGGATTCCTCGTCGCCGAACTCGAACATGATGGCCGCGTCGTACGCGTCCGCCCGCGCGACCGCCGACAGTACCAGGGCCCGCATGGGGACGGCACCCGGTTCCAGCCCGAGGCGCGAGCCGATGCCGGACAGGGGATCCGGGGCGAACAGGGCCACGTCGGCGGCCCACGAGTCCAGCCAGCGTTCGGGAACCGGCTGCGGGCTCGGCGCTTTCGCGGCGGCCTCCATGGAGTCCAGAGGTCCCGTGCCCAGGAACAGCCTGCCTCCCGTGGCGAAGGCCAGCCGCAGCGGCCCGTCCTCCTGCGCGAAACCGCGGCCTTCCTTCTTCCAGGCCCGGTCCGAGGAGAGCTTGAGCGACACCGCGCCGGCCGGCCAGCTGCCCGTGGCCACCGCGTACACCGTCGGTCCGTCCGTCCCGGCAGTGGCCGGCATCAGGGCCAGCACCGCCTCGTCGATGCGGTCAGCCACCAGCTCCACGGAGGCCGCGGCCTCCTCGCCGCCCAGGCTGCCCATGACCAGCACGGAGAGCGCGCGGTCCAGCCTGAGGAGGACGGCCGCGCCCGGGGGCAGCAGCCGCTCCGCCTCGATATCGGCGGCCACGCGCAGCGGCGTGGCGCAGGAGGCAAGGGAAGCGAACGCGGAAATGGCCAGCGCGAGCGCCGGCAAGCCGGCCGTGAAGGCCGCCGCCCTGAGACGCGTGTTCCTCACAGGCCCCGCCTCGCGAGCGCCGCCTGGGCCCGCTTCCGGTGCTCCAGGGCGGCTTCGTGCCAGTGGTAGAGCTCGCTTTGGTAGAACTCCTCTCCCACGGGAATCCCCGGGCCGTCCCCGTCGCCCATGAAGGCGCGCTTCAGCTCGGCCCTGGCCCAGGAGAGCTTGTCGTAGTGCCGAATGCCCGCCAGGGCCGAGCGGTCCTCCGGCGCGCCCGCCTCGCGGCGCCAGGCCTGGGCGTCCCAGCCCTCGATGCCCCAGCGTATGCCGCAGTCGGCGATGCGTTCGTCGCGGGAAGGCGAGGCCCAGATGCGCGACAGGCTGTCCAGCACCGGTTCCTCGTCGTCGAACTTCCTGCCCTGGTACACGCGCAGGTAGCGGAATATCTTGCGGGCCGCCTCGCGGAAGCGATCGCGGTTCACCACCGTGGCGTGTTCCGGCAACAGGCGGCCGTCGGTCCAGACGCGGTCGGGTTCGTCGGGAGCGGCGAAGGCGTGGAGGTGGCCGACCGGCGGCAGGCCAACCGCTCCGCCCCGGCCTCCCAGGTCGTTCATGGGTTCCTGCCGGCCGGAGAAATTCTGGTGGGCCCAGGTGTCGGCGAAGGAGTGCAGGGCTATGCCGATGAGCCAGGGATCCCGGTCGCCGAGGGCCGCCACCAGGAGCTCCCTGGCCAGCTCGCCGTTCGGCGTGACCGCGTGGTCGCCCGCCCGGCCGTCGACGCGCAGGGCAGAGGCCCGGGCCTGGTCCCCGGGCAGGAAGTGGAAGGGCAGGTACACGTCCCGCAGCACCGATTCGTCCCAGAACACGTAGTTCTGCGTCACCGCCACGGATACCGTCCCGCGGCCGGTCTCGAAGCGCATGGGGGAGATGGACGCGTCGACGTACTGGGAGGACGAGGCCAGCCGGCGGCTGAAGGCGTCGTCCAGGCCCGCTTCCAGCGCGAGGGCGTACAGCGCGTAGTAATGGAATTCGACGTTCATG
>JAKLIU010000221.1 GCA_022709445.1 Spirochaetota bacterium
GCCCGAGTCCTCGGCTGCGCCGGCTACCGGCGGGAGTTGCCAGCGCTCGGCGGCGGCCTCCAGGGGAGCCCCGGCGCAGGAAAGGAGGCGCCAATCCGCCGGGCCGGCGGACGCGAAATCCAGGCCGCCGCGCACCAGGACCTCGGCGCCGCGCAGGGCGTACACCGGCGAACCGTCGGCCCCTGCGCTCATTCCGGCCTGGCCTCGCCGTAGAAGCGTATGTACTCGTGGCGCTTGCCGACGTGCTTGCGGCACAGGTCCAGGAGCCTGGTCAGCTCCTTGCGCTCCGCGGGATCCAGGGCCAGGGAGGACAGCCCCTCCAGCTCGGCGGTCAGGAGCGGGGCCTGCAGGGCGTTGAAGGACGCGTCCTCGGACTCGCCCACGAAGCGCAGGCAGACGCCGCCGCTCCCGGGGAAGCGCTTGTGGACCCTGTCCAGCTCGAACACGTCGATGAGGGGCTCGCCCTCCTGGTCCTCTACCGACACGAATACGCTCATGGTTCCTCCATACTGGTCACCGGCACCATACCCCGATTGCCGTGCAACCGGCTAGCGCCGACCCGATCCGGGCGCGCGAGCGGCAGAGCGGAAATCCTCCGGCGAGCCACGAGCCGGAGATTGGAGCGGCGACGCGGTCCGCAGGACGCGCCATGGACCGCAGGGAGCGCTTGACACGTTCCCGCTTAACAAGTATAGTAATACCACAATGCCTGTTAACACGATCATCCATCTGTCCGACGCGGCGCTCATAGCCGTCCACGCCCTCGCGGGGCTCGCCGCCCAACCCGGCCGCCTGGTCCAGTCCAAGGATCTGGCCGAGGCGATAGGCGCCAGCGGCAACCACCTGGTCAAGGTGATGCAGCGCCTGGTCAGGGCCGGGCTGGCCCGCTCGGTCAAGGGACCGTCGGGAGGGTTCGGGCTGGGCAAGAGCGCGGACGAGATCAGCTTCCGCGCGGCGATAGAGGCGGTGGACGGGCCGATGGGCGGGGACTTCTGCCCCTTCAGCACCGAGCACTGCCACCCGGGCAACTGCATCTTCGGGCACGAGATAGGCAAGCACGCAGGCGAGCTGGTGGCCTACCTGGACCAGCGGACCATCGGGGACATAGCCAGGCACGGCGGCAACGTGGCGCCCGCCATGGCTTGAGGCGGGCGCGATCCGCGGGGTGCATGCGGCTCGCCTTTATTAGGTATTAAGGTTCCAGTTTACTTTATATTTCGGGAGGCATGGACATGGCGACGAGGACGGTCATAGAGATCAACGAGGACCTGTGCGACGGCTGCGGGCTCTGCGCCGGCGGCTGCCACGAGGGCGCGCTCAGGATCATAGACGGCAAGGCGCGGCTGGTGGGCGAGAGCCTCTGCGACGGCCTGGGCGCCTGCATAGGCGAGTGCCCGCGCGGCGCGCTCAAGACCATCCAGCGCGAGGCGGAGGAGTACTCCGAGCGCCGGGTGCTGGACAACATCCTCCCCATGGGCATGGCCACCGTCGCCGCCCACCTGGACCACCTGAAATCCCACGGCCAGGACAGCTGGTACAACGAGGCGCTGGCCATCCTGAAGGAAAAAGGGCTGTCCGTGCCCGCCGCCGCTAAAGCCGAGCCCGGATGCGGATGCGGCGGCAGCGCCGGAGCCGGAGCCGGAGCCGCTGCCGCGCAGGCCCGCCCGGCCCCGTCCTTCGTACGCATGACGGACAACGGCATGTCCGGCGGCTGCCCCGGCTCCGCGGCCAGGGCCTTCGCCTCGGCCGGCACCCCGACTTCGGCTCCGGCTCGCGCCGCGGGAGCCTCGGGCGGCCAGGCCTCGCGCCTGGAACAGTGGCCCGTCCAGCTGCACCTGATCAATCCGCGCGCGCCGTACTTCCGCGGCGCCGACATCCTGGTGGCGGCGGACTGCACGGCCTTCGCCTGCGGCGCCTTCCACCAGGCCCTGCTGGCCGGCCGCAGGCTGGTCATAGCCTGCCCCAAGCTGGACTCGGGCAAGGAAATCTACGTGGACAAGATACGCGCCCTGGTCAACGAATCCGGCGCGGCCTCGCTGACCGTGGCCATCATGGACGTGCCCTGCTGCGGCGGGCTCAAGCGCCTGGTGGACGAGGCCCTGACCGGGACGGCCCAGGCCATTCCGGTCTCCACCGTGATCGTTTCCGCCGAGGGCGGAAGCCTGACCTGGCTGTAGGAGGAACCATGAACGCCATCGCGATACTGGAACACGAGCACGAAGCCATCCTGTTCGGCATCGGGCTCCTGGAAAAGGCGGCGGCCAAGGCCGCCGCCGGAGACCCGGGCGCCCGGGCCGACCTGCCCGAGCTGGTCCGCTTCCTCAAGGGCTTCGCGGACACCTGCCACCACGGCAAGGAGGAGGGCATCCTCTTCCCCGCGCTGGAACGGGCGGGCATCGGCGGGGCCGGCGGTCCCGTGGGCGTGATGCTGGAAGAGCACGTGCGGGGCCGCGGCTTCATAGCCGGCATGAACGCCGCGATCGGCCGCGGCGACTGGTCCGCGTTCACCGCCGAGGCCGCGGGTTACGCCGCCCTCCTCCGCGCCCACATACTGAAAGAGAACGGCGTGCTCTTCCCCATGGGCTTCCGCGCGCTCGGCGAGGGCGCCCTGGACGCGATGGGCGGGGAGTTCGACCGCTTCGAGGAAACGGTCATGGGCAAGGGCGAGCACGAGCGCCTGCACGCCATGCTCGAGGAATTCGCCGCCCGTTATCCCTGAACCCGCCTCGGGCGGCGGGCCGGCCCGAGGCCTCCCGCCGCCCGCGATCCCCTGATCACGGCCCCATTCCAAACCCCTCAGACCACGGCCACGAGCCGCGTCATCGATAGAAGGAGACCATCATGTTCTGCTACCAGTGCCAGGAAGCCATGGGCAACAAGGGTTGCTCGCTCGCCAAGGGCGTGTGCGGCAAGGAAGCCGCCACCTCCGACCTCCAGGACCTGCTCATCCACACCCTCAAGGGCGTGGGCGCCTGGGCCCACGAGGCCCGTTCCCTGGGCAAGGAAACTCCCGAGGCCGACGACGCCGTCATGGACGGCCTCTTCGCCACCATCACCAACGCCAACTTCGACGACGCGTACTTCACCCGCGCCATAGGCGACGCGCTCCGCGTCCGCGACCGCACCCGCGACATCGTGAAGCTCTCCCGCGGCGCGGCCAGGGACGTTGCCTGCGCCGAGTGCGGCGGCACCGCGCCCAAGGGCGGCGAGAAGAGCCTCCTCTGCACCGACGCCGCGCTCTGGACCGCCGCGCCCCAGGACTACGCCGGCAAGGCCGCCACGGTGGGCGTCATGGCCACCGCCAATGAGGACTTCCGCTCCCTCCGCGAGCTCGTGATCTACGGCCTCAAGGGCATGGCCGCCTACGCCCACCACGCCGCGGTGCTGGGCAAGCGCGATCCCGCCGTGTTCGCCTTCATGCACAAGGCCCTCAGTTCGACCCTGGACGACAGCCTGGGCGCCGCCGAACTCACCGCCCTGGCCCTGGAGTGCGGCTCGGTCGGCGTGGCGACCATGGCCCTCCTGGACGCGGCCAACGTCGGCGCGTACGGCAAGCCCGAGATCACCAAGGTGAACATAGGCGTCCGCACAAACCCCGGCATCATCGTCTCCGGCCACGACCTCAAGGACCTGGAGATGCTCCTGGAGCAGACCCGCGGCACCGGCGTGGACGTGTACACCCACAGCGAGATGCTCCCGGCCCACTACTACCCCGCGTTCAAGAAGTACGACAACTTCGCCGGCAACTACGGCAACGCCTGGTGGAAGCAGCGCGACGAGTTCGAGAAGTTCAACGGCGCCATCCTCATGACCACCAACTGCATCGTGCCGCCTGCCGACTCCTACAAGGCCCGCATGTTCACCACGGGCGTGGCCGGCTGGCCGGGAGTGACCCACATCCAGC
>JAKLIU010000222.1 GCA_022709445.1 Spirochaetota bacterium
AGCCCAGAGCCTCCAACAGGCGCTTTGCCGCGCCAAAATCGGAGACCTCAAACTCAATCTCCTGCCGCTCCAAAACGCCTTCGCGCACCTGCCCGGGACCCTTAAAAGTGAGGTGGGCAGCCTGGTCCGTGCGCAGGCGCAGCACCTGGGCTTCCACGTCCAGCTCCAGGCGACGGTACAGGTTGATGCCCAGATAATCCCAATAGAGGCATGCCGTGCCGGTCTTCATGGTCACGCTGGCCGACAGCTCGACCGCGCCTTCCTGATACGGGTCCAGGAGGACCATGCTCCCGGCGGAGACCTCGATGCCCGCTGACGCCGATCCGGCCGCGCCGTAACGCAGCCAGTGCTCGCCCAGCGACGAGAGCGGATCCGTGAATCGGGCTCCTTCATCGCCGCGCTCCACCAAGAGTTCGTAGCCGGCGTTGCCGCCCGTGAATGAACTGACCATGCGCGAGGCGAGCTGGTCGATCGCCTGGAACAGGTCCACATCCGCGGCCGAACTCAGCTGGATGGTTTCCGGCTTCTCCGAGCCCACCGTGCGGAAGAGGCTCGTCTTGATGGTGAGCGTGCCTCGCGACACGGAACACTCGGCGCCCAGGTAGTAGGCGCACTGTTCACGTTCGGCCGCGGCCCGGGCGTCTCCCTCGGGCAGCCAGACCGGCTCGACGCCGGGCGTGGAGGCCAGGCTCAGGCTGATGGTGTCGGCCACGGTGCGGAGGTAGGCCTGAGCCCCTCCCGCGTCGCGCGGCTGCAGGACGCCGACGCGCAGCAGGTCGGAACGGACGCCCGCGGAGTACGCGACCGCCTCGTCCAGATGGATGGTTCCCTTGACCGGCTTGTCGTGCCAGAAGCTGGCCAGGAACACTTCGGCCACCGAGCCGGGATTGGCCAGCATGGACGTGGTCATGCCGTTGCATTCGCCGAACAGCGCGCCGGGGCGGAAGGGCAATCGCCATGAAACCCAGCGATCCGACATCGGCACGCTCAGGTAGTACGACTGCCATGTCTGCGTGCTTTCCCACTGGTGGTCGGCCGCGGTGCACATGCCCAGCGAAACGTCCGGGATGCCATCCGCGCGAATCCTGAAGCTTATGCCGTCCTTGCCGCTCGCGTCCGCGTCGCCGTACCAGTGCTGGTGGAACAGGCTGGATTCCGCCGCCGCCTGGACCTGCCACGCCATCGCCCGCCGGCCCGTGGCGGGGTCGACCACATGGGAGCTTTCCACCCGGTTGCCGTCGAAAATATTGATGGACGAACGGGAGGGCAGGAAGAAGCGCGACTCGGAGCCGGCCTCGAAATCCATGAGCAGCAGCTCCCGCGAAGCCGGCACGGCCAGGGTTTTGGGTACCAGGCGGATCGCCTTGAGCTCGATGGCGCCGTCAAGCTCGCCGGCCTCGTTGAACAGGCCCAGCTCCCCCCGCTCGACCCGCGCCAGGTCGAAGCCCGGATCGGCGGTGAACGCCTCCGGCCCGAACGGCAGGAACACGCGCCGCCAGTCCGGCTCGAGCGGGAAGTAGGCGGTGGCGCCCGCCTCCGCATCTTTCCCCACCGTGGTCAGGAGCGACAGGTGGGCCCGCGGAACCGTGGCGGACCGGATCATCAGCTCGATGCCGCCGTAGGCCGACAGGTCGGCCTTGATGACCGTCCCGAAGATGCCGTGCTGCGAACCGGAAGGGTCCTGCTTCAGGGAGAGCGACAGGAGCAGGGTCGGGTCGCCCGCGTCCTCGGACCGGGCGATGGACACCGAGCTGCCTTCGTTGGCCCAGCAGTCGAATCCGTCCAGGCTGACGGCCTGGGTACGGGGTTGCGCGTAGGGCTCCGCGCCGCGGCCCAGGTCTGTCCGTTCCCTGAGCCGCGGAGGCGTCGCCTCGCGGGAAAAGCGGATGCCGTCCACGGCCATGCGCCCGTAGGGATTGTTCACGCCGAAAAACAGCGCGCCGTCGCCGCGGTCCAGGGACGGAACGGAGAATGCCGCCTCCCCGTTGATCGTGAACCACGCGTCCCCGCCCGAACGGACCACGCCCAGGGTCAGCTTCCCGCCGGCCCGCTTGTTCATGTCGGTGCGTTCCGCGTACAGCGACCGGGACCAGTACCCGTCGCCCGACGTCAGGTAGGCCCGCTCGGAGTTGACGGTGAGCCGCCAGCCCGATCCAGGAATCGACTGGCCTATCCCGATGAAGGGCATGGCCCGCCACCTCTCCTCCAGGTCAAAATCCACTTCCCAGGAAAAGTCGCCGATGGCCGGCCTCAGGCTGTAAGCCAGGGCCTCGTTCTGGTCGTTGGCCAGGGACAGGTCGATGCTCCGGACGCTCCCGTCGCCCACGCCGTGCTGGGCCCACACGCCCGCGGGCAGCTCTCCGCCGCCCGCGCCGAAGGGCCGCTGACCCGCCAGTGACCAGGTCCCGTCGGCGTTCCGCGCTGCGCCTTCGTCGTCGCTGTCCAGGACGCGCAGCTCCAGGTTGTCCAGGTCCACGGAGTCGAAGCCGGTGAAGGTGACAAAGCCCTTCCAGGCGGAGGGCAGATCCCAGCTGACGCTGTAGCCGCCGGTCTTGAGCGTGCAGGAATCACCGACGCACCACAGCTCATAGCGGGTCCAGCTGCCCGCCTGCACGCGCAGGGGAATGGCTTGGGCGTCCAGTTCGCGGTAGCCCTCCGGCGACTGGATGCCCAGCCTGGCCGTCGAACCCGTCAGGCTGAGTTTCAGGCGCCTGCTCCAGTCGGCGCTTCTCCGGATCGATACCTCCATGGACCTGTCGGCCTCTCCTCCGGACAGTTCGTTCTTGCGGAAGGAAAAGGCCAGGTAACAATCCCGCACGCCGTCATGGGCTCCCCAGGAATTGAATGGGCTGAACTCTGACATGCCGGGGATGACGCGCATGAAGCGGTTGCCGTCCGGCTCCTCCAGCACCTGTCCCTGCCAGCCGCCTGTACGCCGCTCGAAATCCTCGTCGATCAGGACGATGCCGTTCTGCAGGTACCGGTCGGCGACTGCGCCGGGGGCCGCATCGGGAACGCTCCCGACGCAGGCTGTGGCAAGGACGGCGGCACCCAACCAGACCGTCGCCGGCCGCAACCGGGACGCAGTTCGCTTCAACGCCAGCATGCATGACATTCAGTGCTCCTGGGGCAGGAAGATTTTTTTACAGCGCTCCGGACGATGGCGCAGCCGCGCGTGCCTCGAGCGCTCGGCATCTACCATAGTGGAGCCGCCACCCCGGCACAAGCTCGCGCCGCGATTCGCCATGCCCCGCACAGGGCGCGGTAAATGGCCATGGGTTTTTCACCGCCACTCCCACAGCCGCCGGATCTCCGATTCGAACCAGGCGTTCCAGCGGGCCTGGGCTTCCGGATCAGCGCCATGCGCGGTTTCCTCGTCGTAGCGCAGTTCCAGGGCCTTGCAGCGCTCCAGCGCCGCGCCGAAGAGATCCGCCAGGGTCTGGTCCACGAGCGCGGCCGAGAAGCGGGTGCCCGCGACGGCGCGCCTGAAGTCCAGGGCCACCAGCACGGAGAAATCGTAGTGACCCTGCTCGTGACGGAGCAGGGAAACCTGGTTGGGCGGGAGCGGCCGCCTGACCCAGGATTCCTCGGACAGGCGGTTGCTGACCGTGACGGTCACGTCGGCGGAACCTGCCGGCCCGGCGGTCCAGGTGTAGTCGTAGTGCACGGTCCACCAGGTGTACGCGTCATAGGGGCTTGCGGCGTCCTGCGTGCCGACGAAATCCGACCAGGACAGCATCCTGCGCTCGATGACGCCCGTGCCGTCAGCGGACAGGGGGGCCGGGCTCAGGGACAGGGCCGCGACGGCCAGCAGGTACAGGGGAATCCGCAACGGTGCTCTCATGGGACAAGTCTCGGCGTGCCG
>JAKLIU010000223.1 GCA_022709445.1 Spirochaetota bacterium
GCCGCCGCCGCCAGGAAGGCCGAGGAGGACGCCCAGGCCAAGGCGGAGGCCGATGCCGAGGCGGCGCGCCGGCGTGCCCAGGAAGAGGAGCTGGCCAAGAAGAGCCAGGCGCTCCGGGAGCAGATGGAGGCGGTCAACGCCCTGGTCAAGAAGGGCCGGGAGGCGGCATCCGCCGGGGATTACGCCAAGGCGCGGAGTTCCTTCGACGCGGCGGCCTCGGCACTGCCCCCCGGGGAGCCCAAATTCGCCGCCCAGACCTGGGCGGACATAGCGGAAGGCTACTACGACGGCTACAAGCGCGCCCCGGAGAGCGCCGACGGGCTGGACGCCATCAAGCAGGCGCAGCGCGCCGCCCAAGAGGCCATACGCTCGGACGCCACCGACGCGCGGCCGCACTACACCCTCAGCAAGATCTACAACGACTCCAAGCTCTCCGACCTGGCCCAGACGGAGCTTGAACAGGCCGTCAAGCTGGATCCGGGCAACTACCTGTACGCTTACGAGCTGGGCAAGGCCTACTTCAAGGTCAAGAAGTACGAGGAGGCCCGCCGGGCCTTCGAGTCGGTCACCACCAAGCTCAACCCCAAGTACGAACCGGCCTTCTACAACCTGGGCGTCACCTACCGCGCCCTCAGGAACGACACGGCGGCCCTGGCAGCCTTCCGGGGCGCCATCGCCCTCAAGCCGGACTACGTCAACGCGCACAACTACGTGGGCCTTCTCCTGGCCGCCCGCAACGACCTCGCCGGGGCGATCAAGTCCTACTCGACCTCGCTGTCCTTCGACGCGGAGAACATAACGGCCCTGCAGGCCCTGGGGCTCCTCTACGCGCAGTCGGGCAAGCTGGCGGATGCCGAGCGCAACCTGCAGAAGGCCTACTCCCTGGCTCCCGACGCGCCTACCGCCTACAACCTGGCCACCGTCACCTACGACCTGGGGAAGTACGCCGATTCCCTGGCCTGGGCCAGGAAGGCCGTCGACGCGGCTCCCTCGACCGCCAAGTACCAGTACCAGCTGGGCCTGGCCGCCGAGAAACTGGGCGACCAGGAGACGGCCCTGGCCGCCTACGTGAAGGCCGCCGAGCTGGACAAGACCTACGTCGATCCGAGGGTGAACCTCGGGAAGCTGTATCTTGAAGCCGGCTTCACGGACAAGGCCCTGGTCGTGCTGGACGAGGCCTACAAGCTGGATCCCAAGTCCCTGGCCGCGAACAACAACCTGGGCAACGCATACGGGGCCAAGGGCATCTTCGACAAGAGCGTCTTCCATTACAAGCGCGCGCTGGAACTCTCGCCGCGCGACCCCACCATCATGCTCAACCTGGCCCGGGCCTACGTGCAGGCGGGCGAGATGGCCGATGCCCGCGATACCTACGTGGAACTGATCAAGCTGGACGCCAAGGCCTGGTCCGCCATGCACGAACTGGGCAAGGTGTACCTCTCGCTCTCGGACAACGCCAACGCCAAGAAGGTGCTGACCGAGCTCCTGGCCAAGAAGCCCGACTACGAGGAGCGCGCCGAGGTGGAGAAGATACTGGCCGGGCTCTGATCGTGATCCTCGCGGCCGCTCAGACCAGGCGCCTGACCGCCCGGTAGAGCTCGTCCCTGCCCAGGCGCACCCAGATGGGCCTGCCGTGGGGGCAGCGCTGGTCCGGCAGGCGCAGGGCGCGCCCGATGAGTTCCCGCGCGGTCCGCTCGTCCAGGGAATCCCCGTCCATCACCGCCGATCTGCAGGCCACGGTGGCCGCGGCCTCGCGCAGGAGCTCGGCGGGTTCGGGCCTCGAGCGTATCAGCTCGAACGCGGCTCCCGTCTTGCCTCCGGACAGCAGGGACGGGACGCTCAGGAGGAGCCAGGACGGGCCGTCCCGCTCCAGCCTGAAGCCCGCCGTCGCCAATGCGCCGGCATGGGCCTCCAGCCAGCGCTCTTCCTCGGCGGATTCCGGTTCGTACACCACCGGCACCAGGAGTTCCTGGCTGGGCACCTTCCCGGCCATCAGGTCGTCGAAGAGCATGCGCTCGTGCGCGGCGTGCATGTCCAGGAGCAGGAGCTCCCCGTCCATCTCCGCAACCAGGAACACCCCGAGGGCCTGGCCCAGGTAGCGGAATCCCCGTCCGTCGCCGGATGCCTGGACCGTCGCCGATCCTGCAGGCGATCCTGCCGGCGGCTCTTCCGCTCCCGCCTGCCCCCCGTGCGACTGCGGCATTATGCGCGCCCGCCAGGCCGACCCGATGCCTTCCGGCCGCTCCATGAGCTCGTCGCCGGCCACCGAGGCCGCGTCGCCAGGGTGCCGGTCGTAGCCGAAGCCCGGGAACAGCGGATCGCCGGCTCCCGCATCCGCATCCGCCCCGGATCCCGTGTCCGCGCTCCGGTCGCCCATGGGCAGGGACAGGCCCGCCGAGGCCAGCCGCGAACGGTCTCCCAGCCAGGACCGGATGGCGCCTATCACGCCGCCGCGTATGTCGTCCAGGTTCCGCAGGCGCACTTCCTTCTTGGCCGGGTGGATGTTGAAGTCCGCGAGGGACGGGTCCACGTCGATGAAGGCGTAGGCGTAGGGCCACGCCCCGCCGGGGAGGGCGCCCCGGTAGGCGTATTCGATGGCCTGCGCGATGCCGTACTCCTGGACCCGCCTGCGGTTGACGAACACCTGCAGCTGCTTGCGGTCGGTGCGGTAGATGTCCGGCAGCGCCGCCACGATGCGCGCGCTGAAGCCCGGTCCTTCCGCGACCAGCTCCCTCCAGAACACCGCGGGCTGGTCGGGGGCGCAGGCAGCCAGGACCCGGCCGACCGGGTCGGCGCCGGGGAGGGTCAGGAGCGGCTTTCCGCCCGAGGACAGCCTGAAGGAGACGGAGGGGAAGGGCAGGGCCTTGTCCACGAACACCTGCCTGCAGGCCGCCGCTTCGGAGGACGGGCGCTTGAGGAACTTCTTCCGTGCCGGGAACGACTCGAAGAGCCCGCGCACGGTGGCTACGGTGCCGCGCGAGCCCCTCCAGGGTTCCAGCTTCGGTTCCCTGCCCGGCCGTGAGGAAAGCCTCCATGCCTCGTCGTCCCGGACGGCGCTGGAAATCTCCAGCTCGGCGACGGCAGCGATGGAGGCCAGGGCCTCGCCGCGGAAGCCGAGGGTGGACAGGGACAAAAGGTCGTCGGCGACCCGGATCTTGGAGGTGGCGTGGGGAAGAACCGACAGGGACAGGTCGTCGCGGTCCATGCCGCAGCCGTCGTCGGCCACGCGCAGGAGCTCGACGCCGCCGCCCTCGAGCTCGACCGAGATGCCCGTCGCGCCGGCGTCCAGGGCGTTGTCCAAAAGCTCGCGCAGGGCTGCGGCCGGCCGGTCTATGACCTCGCCGGCGGCTATGCGCTTGGCGGTCTCGGGCTCCAGGATCCTGATCCGTGCTCGTTCCATGGAGACAGGATACACCGGGCCGGGCGGCGCTGTCAGCGTGGGCGAAAAAAAGGCCGCCCCGGTGGGGCGGCCGTCGTTGGTCGAGCCAGGCTCAGAAATGCAGGCGGGTTTCCAGGGTGATCGCCGGGACGATCTTGGGGCTGGTCATGGCGGCGTCATTGTAGAGGATGTCGCCGTTGCCGTCGCGCTGGATGACCGTGGACACCAGGATGGCCAGGTCCAGGTTGGGCGCTCCCGGAACCGGCATGACCAGTTCGCCGGAGAACACGGTGTTCTCGTCGAAGAGGGTGACGCCCGCCCCGGCGGTCCCGAACAGGGTCCGCGCGAAGTTGGTCCGCTCGTAGGTGATGGAGCCGCTGACGTCATAGATGGGGACCAGGCCCTTCTGCACCACCAGGACCGCCTTGAAGTAGTCGTTGGTGGCGGAGAGCTGCTCGTCCCAGGTGGCCGCGT
>JAKLIU010000224.1 GCA_022709445.1 Spirochaetota bacterium
GGATCGTCTGCTGGACTACCCGATTCCGGGACACGGGGACGACGCGCGTCTCATTTTCATGAACGGGACCGCGTTCGCGGCGGCCTCGGCGCCGAAGGACGGGGCGGTCACCTTCCCCGAAGGCAGCGTCGTCATAAAGGAGATCTACGAGGGGCTCAAGCCGGCCGCGGGGCAGGCCCCCGCAATGCTGACCGCGATGGTCAAGGCACCAGGCGATCCTGCGGCCATCGACGGATGGATCTGGGTGGTCAAGGACCTGTCCACGGGCACGGAGTCGGTTATGGACGCGGATTTCTGCGCCACCTGCCACGCCGCGGCCAACGAGGCGCATCCGTACGGCGACAAGAACCCGGCGGAAGCATTCCGCGACGGGGTCTTCATCCTGCCCTCGGCGGCAGGCGCCGGTGGCGACGGCTACTGAGCATGCATCGCCCGGAGACCCGCGGGCCTTGATGCCCGCGGGCCGACGGACGTATAGTCCCTGATCATGGGCAGAAAATTTTCACTCGTTTCCCCGGGGGATTTCATCCCCAAGAGTCTTTCCGTCATCAAGTCAGGCTATTCCCGCTCGATGCTGGCCAAGGATGTTTTCGCCGGCCTGACCGTCGGCGTGGTCGCGCTCCCGCTGGCGGTTGCCTTCGCCATCGGGGCCGGCGCCTCCCCGGCCCAGGGCCTCTGGACCGCCATCATAGCCGGTTTCTCGATAGCTGCCCTCGGCGGCAGCCGATACCAGGTGTCCGGCCCCACCGGGGCCTTCGTCGTCATCATAGCCGGGGTGATAGCGGAGCACGGCATGGGCGGCCTGATCATGGCCACCATGCTGGCGGGCATCATCCTGGTGGCCATGGGCGTCTCAGGGCTGGGCAAGCTGATCAAGTTCATCCCGTACCCGGTCACCACCGGCTTCACCACGGGCATCGGCCTGATCATAGCCGGCGGCCAGATCAAGGATTTCCTCGGCCTCAGGATAGAGGACTACTCCTCCGAGTTCTTCGAGCGCGTGGGCCAGTCCGTCGCGAACATCGGCACCCTGGAACCAGCCGCCCTGGGAGTCGGGGCGGCAACCATCGCGTGCATCATCCTGGTCAGGAAGCTGGCTCCGCGTATCCCGGCGGCCGTGGTCGCCGTGGTCGCGACCTCGCTGGCCGCGTACTTCATCGGTCTGCCCGTGGAGACCATAGGCTCGCGGTACGGCGCGATACCCAAGGGCCTGCCGAGCTTCGCCTTCCCGGCCCTGGACTGGCAGACGCTGCGTTCCGTGTTCCCCGCGGCCTTCACCATAGCCCTCCTTGGATCGATCGAGTCGCTCCTGTCCGCCGTCGTGGCCGACGGCATGACCGGCGACCGCCACAGCGCAAACATGGAGCTGGTGGCCCAGGGCGTCGGTAACATGCTCAGCTCGCTCTTCGGCGGCATACCGGCGACCGGCGCGATAGCCAGGACCGCGGCCAACATCAAGAACGGCGCAGCCTCGCCGGTGTCGGCCATCGTGCACGCGGTCGTGCTCTTCGTCTTCACCATGTTCCTATCCGGCCTGGCCTCGGCCATACCCCTGGCGACCCTGGCGGGCGTGCTCCTGGTGGTGGCCTGGGACATGAGCGAACTCCACCGTTTCTTTCTCATGCGCTTCGCCCCCCGCAGCGACCTCATGGTCATGAGCGTCACCTTCCTCCTGACCGTGGCCATAGACCTGACCGTGGCGGTGGAGGTGGGTGTCATGCTGGCCGTGTTCCTCTTCCTGCGCCGGATCGCCGAGACCAGCTCGGTCGTCCCGGTGCTGGAATCCGCGGACACGGAACCCGGCTCGAGCGGCATGGCCCTGCCCGTGCCCAAGGGCGTCGAGGTGTACGAGATCAGCGGGCCGTTCTTCTTCGGCACCGCGGATTTCCTGCAGGACGTGCTGGACCAGCTGGAACGCCCGCCCGAGGCGTTCATACTCAGGATGGGCAAGGTGCCCGCCGTCGACGCCACCGGCCTCAATGCCCTGGAGTCCTTCCGGCGCCACTGCGAGCGCCACTACACCACGCTGATACTCTGCGGCGTCCGCGAGCAGCCGCGCCAGGCCATGGCGGCCATGGGCATGATCGAGAAGATCGGCCCCGACCGCTTTTTCGACGACATCGAGCTTGCCCTGGCCAGCGCGAACGCGGTGATCGAGGAGCACAAGGCGCGCCGACACGCCCTGCACGGGCTCCCCCGGGACGGCGCGGGCGAAGGTTCTTGACAATCCTTCGCCGCATCGGGTATATATTCCCCGTCGCGGCGGCCCTGCGCCCCGACGAGTCTGCGCGGCGATGGTGGAATTGGCAGACACGCTAGCTTGAGGTGCTAGTGCCGAGAGGCATGGAGGTTCAAGTCCTCTTCGCCGCAAAAAACGGATCGGGCAACGCCCGGTCCGTTTTTTTATTGGCGGCGAAGAGGACTTGTTGCGCGGTCGCCGGCCCTCCACCGAGTCCGTGCCGCGACCGGTACCGAGTGCCCGGCTAGGGGTTGGGGCGTCGCCACCGGAGCGCGCCCCGAGCTTGCCCTCGACGCGGACCGGCGCTATGCTTCCAATCCATGCGGCCTGATGGCTGCTGCCGCATGAAAGGCGGATGGCATGAAGGTGTTCATGGTCGGCGGCACCGGGTTCCTCGGCTGGCACGGCGCGCGCGAGCTCCTGGCGCGCGGGCATTCGGTATCCACGATCTCCCTGCCTCCGCTGCCAGCGGCCGGCTTGCTTCCGCCGGAGGTTTCCTGCACCCTCGGCGACGCGTTCGCCATGGAGGACGGAGCCATGCTGGACCTGCTCTCCGGCCACGAGGGCTTCATGTACATGGCCGGCCTGGACGACCGCAGCATCGTCGCCCGGCCGGCGTACCCCAGGTTCCGCAGGGCCAACGTCGATCAGTGCCTGCGCCTGGTGCGCCTGGCCCGGCAGGCGGGCGCGCGCCGCGTGGTCGTCTGCGGGTCGTACTTCACCTGGTTCGACCGGCAGTGGCCGGAGATGCGCCTGGCCCAGAGGCACTGCTACATACGCAGCCGCGTGGAACAGCGCGAGGCGGTGCTGGCTGAATCCCGCGACGGCATGGAGACCGCGATGCTGGAGCTTCCCTACATCTTCGGGACCATGCCCGGGCGCAAACCGCTGTGGACCTTCCTGGTGGACATGCTGGCCCGCATGGGAAAGACCGTCTGGTACCCGCTCAAGCGGGGTGGCACCGCGATGGTGACCGTCTCGCAGGTGGCCAGGGCCGCGGCGGGAGCCCTCGAGCGTGCGCCGGGCGGCAGGTCCTGGCCGATCGGGGGCGTGAACATGCCCTGGTCGGAATTCATCCCGCTGGTCCTCGAGCGCATGGGAACCGGGGCGCGCGCCGTCCACTGTCCGAAGCCGGTCTTCCGGATGGCCAACCTGGCCATGGGTCTGGGCCACGCCCTGCAGGGCAGGCAGGGAGGGCTGTCGATGGCCCGCCTGGCCGATCTCATGTACCGGGAGGCCTACCTCGACCCCGCGCCCTCCATGGACGCCCTGGGCTACGGACCCGAAGACATCCATGACGCCATCCGCCGCACCGTCGATGCGTGCCTCGGCCACGACGGGTCCGCCCCGGAGGCGCGGTGAGCCGCCTCGTCGGCGTGACCGGCGCCTCGGGCCACCTGGGCGGAGCCCTGGCCAGGCGCTTCCTTGAATCGGGCGACCGCGTCCGCGCCTTCTGCCACCGGGACCTGCGCGCCATCGAGGGCCTGGACCTGGAGGCCGAGATCGCCAGGACCCTTGGCGGGCCGTCTACGAGCTCGCCGGCATCCTCGGGATCGACCCCGGCCCCCTGACGCTGCGGGAGCTGCTGTGGATGGCCGAGGCCCGCGGGCG
>JAKLIU010000225.1 GCA_022709445.1 Spirochaetota bacterium
GACGCCGACGGGGAGGTCCATTCGGCCCTCCTGGAAGACTATTTCGGCGGCGGGGCCGGCGACTGGGGGTTCCTGGCGGTACGCGTCAACGGAACGCGCAGGTCCATAGAGATCATGGGCGATGACGACGAGGCATCCCCCGACGCGTCCGACGGCATGGACGAGAAGCTGCACCAGTTCAGGAACGCCAGGATCGCGGTGCGTACCGGGACCAACGACCTGTACATCAGCTACTACGACTATTTCTCCAAGACGCTCAAGTACGGCCGGAGCCTGGCCGGCGCGAACACCTGGACCACGAACAACGGCCACTACCTCGACGGGGCGACCGTGGTGGACGGGGTGGAGGACTTCGGCCCGCCGTACGCGGTCGCCGCGGCCAGCGGCACGGACACGTTCACCACGACCATAGCGCACGGACTGGCCGTCGACACCCCGGTCATCTTCAACGCGACATTCATGCCCGCCGGCCTGGTCGCGGGCCAGGAGTACTACGTGGTGGCGGCCGGCCTCACGGCTACCACCTTCAGGGTATCGGATACGGTCGGCGGTGGCACCTTCAACTTCACCACCAACGGAACCGCCGTGCGGGTGTACTTCGAGCAGACGACCGATCCCGACGTCGGATTGTGGTCGGACATCCAGATCGACGACGTGGGCGGGACGGATACCGCCACCTGGCGCCCGGTCATCGTCTACTACGACAACACCAACGAGAAGCTGAAGCTGGCGCGCGGAGACTCCAGCCAGCCAAGCGGGACCGCGGGCTGGACCATCCAGGACGTGGACGTGGCGGCTACGGTCGACGTCAACGAGGGCCAGTACCTGGGTTCGGGCTCGCTGAGCATGAAGATCGACGGCTCCGGCAACCTGCACATCGTGACGCGCAACGGCATGGAGGGCGGTCTCTACTACATCTACGCGGCCAACATCGACGGCACGGGCAGCTACACCTTCAGCACGCCGGTGTGCATCGACCCGCAGACCGCGGACGGGACCTGGGCGGACATCACGCTCAGCGGCACCAGCCCCATGGTGTCCTACAAGAACGGCACCTCCTACAACGGCCTCAAGTACGCCTACGTGGCCTCGGGCTCCGGCCTGTCCGCCGACGACTGGGAGTACATGATCGTGCCGTCGGCCACCGCCGTGTCGGACCAGCGCACCAACATCGAGTACACCGCGACGGAGACCGACTTCCCGTACGACTCGCACGTGGCCTTCGGCTACGCGGCCAGCACCTTCCAGATCGTCTACCTGCGCAGGCAGCTGCCGTAGGCGATTCCATGACGACGAAAAGGCCGCCCCCTCCGGGGCGGCCTTTTTTTTCTTTCAGCTCCCGGGCGGCTTCAGTCGCCGGAGCGGAGCCAGTCCCTGAGGGCGGCGGCGAAGGCCGCCGCCTCAAGGGGCTCGCTGAAGGCGTCCCGGTACAGGCCGTTGCGCAATGAGCCGGAACCGGCGGCCCATGACAGGAGGTCGGCCGCCTGGACGTCGGGGGCGCGGGCCGCCGAGAGGGCCGTGGCCCTGCCGGTCGCCGTGGCCAGCGAGTACGCGGTTTCCGGGTCCGAGGCGGCTGCCAGCACGGCCGACGCCTCGTCCTTCATGGAAGCGCGGGGCGACAGGTAGAGGGCGAGCACCGGCGCCAGCATGGAATCGCCGGCGCCGGGGAAGCGCAGGGTCTTGAAGCGGTATATCGACTGGTAGTCCACGCTCCGCCTGAAGGCCAGCGTGCCCAGGACCGCGAAGCCGTATCCCTTCTCCAGGAACGCCTTGACGTCGGACTCCGTCAGGTTCCACCAGTCCGGATGCAGCCGCCCGGCGTCGCGCCACGCGATGATCTCCCGGGCTGCCGACCTGAGGCTCGCCTCCCGCCCGTCGGCGTACGCGCCTATCGGCCGGTCCATGGCGGCGTCGAAGGAGGCTTCCCCCGCCAGGGCCTCAGCCGCCCGGTCATACCCCGCGGCGCCGAGGGACGACAGGCAGAGCGCGCTCAACACCGAAAGCAGGGTTTCGTCGTCCCCGCCGGCGAAGAGCATGGCCGGTCCAACGGGATCGTCGTACGCCGCCAGGGCGGACTCCAGGGCCGCCCGCGAACCGGGTTCCGGCAGGCCCAGGGAGGCGAAGCGCTCGGCGTCCCAGGACAGCGAGAAGTGGTCCAGCTGGAGGGGCATCCCTGCCACCGTGCCGTCGTCGCGGCGCAACCCTGCGTTCAGGGAGGGCGGCACCGCGTCCAGAAGGGCCGACGGCACCGGCTGGGCCCGGACAGAGAGGGCCGATGCGGGCAGGCCGCGCCACGCCAGGACGCAGTCGGCGCGCAGGGCCCCGAGGCGCTCCGCACCCGCCTCGGCGGCGGCTATCCTTATGACCCGGTGCCCGGCCGGGAAGAGTACGGAGTACGCCTCCAGCTCGGCGTCCGACAGGCCCACGACGGCCACGGTGAAGGGCCGTGCCGACAGCGCCAGCCAGACGCCCCCTGCGGCCAGGGCAAGGCCGCCCGCGACGGCAACCGCCAGGGCGATCCGGCGGGAACCGGGTCTCCGTTCCGTGTTCATGCTCTCTCCTCCATGGCGACGGGTCGCGTCGCCGGGTGCCAGTCTACGGGATGTCCGGCGCGGCCGCAAGCCGCCCCGCTCGCCTTGACCCCACGGAGCGCCGCCGGTAAAATCCCGTACGCGCGCGGACCGCGCCACGGAGGACCCAATAGCACGCCGAGCCTATATCATGCTGGGGATTGTCGCGGCGATCTGGCTCGCGGGTTTCGCGGTCGGGGCACGGGCCCTCGCCACCGACCGTACGGCCGGCCGGGTCGGCGTTTCCGGCCCGGCGGGCTCCGCCCCCGGCTCCGCCAGGGACCTCGCCCCCGGCTCCGCCAGGGGCGCTCCCGACGGCATCCCGGCGGCCGACTCCCTTCCCGTCGGCGACCTCAGGCTCCTGTCGGCCGCCCTCGAGCCGGTCGCCCTTGCCGGCCTCCTGCCCCAGGCGGGCAGCGAACGGGCCCGGGCCTGGGCAGCGGCGGTGAAGGACGGAGGATCCTCCCCCGTGTCCGCCCTGGGGGAGATCCTGCCACCCACACCCTGGTTCCAGGCCCGCCTCATCATGGAGCGCGACGAAGCGGTGCTCGAGGGCAACGCCGGCGCGGACAGCCCATCGGGCCGGGCCTACCAGGCTATCCTGGACGCCCTCCCCTCGGTGAAGGATTCCGCCCCGGCCTTCGAGGCAGCGTTGACCGCCCTGTGGACCGACACGCCGGGCCTGGCCAGGCTGGCCCGCGGCCCCGTCGCTCCCCTGGCCCGCTCCCAGCGCTGGATGCCCCCCAAGGACAGCCTGGATGCCAGTCACCGCTACGCCCTGGACATCTTCTTCACGAGCGTGAGGCGCGTCGGCGCGGAGGAGACGGGTCCGGCGGTGCGCAGCATGACCCGGGGCATAGTCGTGGCCGCGGCCGGCGACTGGAAGGGCGGCGACGAGCTGTCGTCCTACCTGTCCGGCGGCCTGTCCCCCAAGTCCGGGAACGGCGCCATCGTCTTCTGTCCCGACGACGGCCGGTACTACGCATACTTCCACCTCAAGGACGTGAACGTGCGGCCCGGCCAGCTCATACCGGCCGGCCAGCTCCTCGGGCACGGCGGGAACACGGGCGCCAACGCCCGCAAGAAGGGCCACGGGGAACACCTGCACATCGAGATCCACACCGGGCCCGGCGAGGCCCTTTCCAGCTACGACATCCGCTCCTTCGTCATCGGCCTCAAGTGAGCCTTTCGGCCCGCCAACCCGCGACAAGCCACAGGACCGGTGTCACGAACTTTTTTTGTTTCCGGCGCC
>JAKLIU010000226.1 GCA_022709445.1 Spirochaetota bacterium
CCCATGCCGTATCTGCCTGCTGGTTCTGTTGCTTTTTGCCGCCGTGCTGGCGCCGCTGCCCTATCTCGTACCGGCAGCCTTGCTTTTGGTGGTGCTGGTCTGGGACATGGCGCGGCCTTTCCCGGCCCGCTGGGCCATCCTGGCGGCGCTGGCCTGCTCACTCGCCGCGCGGCTTCCCGCCCAGGCGCCGGCCGCGCCGCCCGCCGCGCCGGGCGCCCCTTTCGAGACGGGCGTGGCCAGCTGGTACGGCGACCCGTTCCACGGCCGCCTGACTGCCTCCGGGGAGACCTTCGACAAGACCGCCCTGACCGCCGCCCACCGGAGCCTGCCCTTCGGAACGCTGATCCTGGTGAGGAACCTGGACAACGGCCTGGAGGTGACGGTCCGGGTGACCGACCGCGGGCCCTTCGTGGCGGGTCGCATCCTGGACCTGTCCGAGGCGGCCGGCAGGATCCTGGGCATGGCGGCGACGGGGACCGCACGCGTGGCCCTGTACCTGGTCGCGCCCGCCCCCGTGCCGCTCAAGCGCCTCCAGCTGGGAGCCTACTCCGTGCAGGCCAACGCGCTCGCGGCCGGCGCGCGTGCGGAAGCGGCCGGCTACCCGCCCGGCTACGAGCGGGCAGGGGCCGTGACCCGCGTCCTGGTGATCGTGCCGGCCTCCGGCCTGGAGGCAGCCCTGGCCGCCCTGGCCAGGGTCGGCTTCACCCGGATCCAGGTGAGCGACCAGGAATGAACAGGGGCTGCCCGGCGGGCAGCCCCTCGTCGTCATGGACCAGTCAGCGGATCATTCGAGCACGTAGGCGTTCAGGGGCGGGAAGCCGTTGAAGTAGATGGAGCTGTAGCTTTGCGTGTAGGCGCCGGTGGTCAGGATGTAGGCCCGCTCGCCGATCTTTGTGCCGGCGGGCATGTCGTACGGCGTCTTCTCGTACAGGATGTCCATGCTGTCGCAGGTGGGGCCCGCCAGGATGATGTCCAGGGTGGGACCGGACTTCTCGAAGTAGATCGGGTACTTGATGGCCTCGTCCAGGGTCTCGATGAGGCCGCCGAACTTGCCGATGTCCAGGAACACCCAGTGGTACAGGTCGTGCGTGCTCTTCTTGGCTATGTTCACGATCTCCGTGACCAGGACGCCGCAGTTGCCGGTCATCGAGCGCCCCGGCTCTATGATGATCTCCGGCATCTCCTCCGTGAAGTTGTTCTTGAGGTAGGAGAGGATGTCGCCCGCGTAGTGCTCGATGGGGTTGGTCGGGTCGGTGTAGTCCGCGGGGAAGCCGCCGCCCATGTTGATCATCTTGAGCTTGACCCCGTGGTCCTCGGCCCAGTTGAAGATGTTGGATACGGTGGACAGGGCGGTGGACCACTGCCCGATGTCGCGCTGCTGGCTGCCCACGTGGAAGGAGATGCCGTAGGGGTCGAGCCCGCGGTCCCTGGCGTGCAGGATGAGGTTCTTGGTCATCTCCGGGTGGCAGCCGAACTTGCGGGACAGGGGCCAGTCCGCCCCGAGGCCCTCGGTGAGTATCCTGAAGAACACCCTGGACTTGGGGGCGGCCCGGGCGATCTTGTCCACGTCCTCGAAGGAGTCGGTGGCGAAGAGGCGCACGCCCTTGTCGTAGAAGTACGCGATGTCGCGTTCCTTCTTGATGGTGTTGCCGAAGCTCATGCGGTCGGTCGTGACCCCGAGCCGCAGGAGCTGGTCCAGCTCGTAGCGGGTGGCCACGTCGAAGGATGAGCCCAGGTCCCTGAGGAGGGAAACGACGGCGTCGTTCGGGTTCGCCTTGACCGCGTAGAAGATCTTCCCGTACGGGAGGTTCTTCCGCAATTCTTCGTATTTCGACCTGACAACGTCGAGGTCGAGGATCAGGCAAGGCGTCTCCTTGTCCTGGGCGAACCTCTTGATCCGTTCGAAGCGCTCGCGCGGCATGTACTCTTCGAGCGGAAACTGGTACTCTTCCTTCATTGCACCTACCTCTGGCGGTAACGTGATGATCGCGCGCACTCCGCGACGTGGGCCAAAGATAGGAATACGCACCCCTTTTGTCAATAACGGCCGAGGTGATGGCATGATCCGATTTTTACTCAAGAAGACTTTCTGGGACGGCTGGGACAACCTGCTGGCCCTGGCGCTCGGGAACGCCGCCTGGGTGGCCCTGGCCGCCCTGGCGGCGGGAGGGTTCGCGCTCGCGCAAAGCGCCGCGGCGGACGCCCTGGTCCTGCTCGCGGCCTTCCTGGCCGCAGGGGTCCACGGCTGCGCCTGGGCGGGGTCCTGCCGGGCCATGGCCGAGGGCGGGACCCGCCTGTTCGCCGCCTGGCGGGCGGCCCTGTCCTCCACCTGGCGCACGGGCCTCCTGACCGGGTTCCTGTACGCCGCGGGGACGGGCGTCGTCCTCTTCTCGCTTCCCTATTACGTGGCGCTGGGCGGGATCGCGGGGGCGGCCGCCCTGGGGGTGATACTCTGGCTGGTCGCCACGCTGGGCCTGGCGCTGCAGTGGATGCCGGCGGTGAGCGCGGTCAGCCAGGCGAGGGGGCTCAGGGCCCTCCGCATGAGCTTCGGCGTCCTGGCGGGCAATCCGGCCCTGTCCCTGTTCCTGTGGGCGTACAACGCGTTCCAGCTGGCCGTGTCGGTGCCCCTGGGCATGTTCGCCCCCGGACCCTCCGGCCTGGTCCTGGCCTCGGTGGAGGCGCTGCGCCTGGACATGCTGCGCTACCGCTGGCTGGCCGACGCGTCCGCGGGGACGGGAGGCACCGCGCAGCGCCGGCCGCCCTGGGGCGAGCTCCTGGCGGCGGAGCGGGAACGGCTGGGGGAACGGAAGCTGCGCGAGGCCCTGTTCTTCGGGGGACGGGGGAAGGGGAAACGCTGACCCGGAAGGATCGCCGCGCTCAGCGCGGTACGGTGCCGCCCTCGGCGGATCCTGGGCCAGGCTCCGGCCCGGGCCGGGCGGCTGCCAGCACGTCGTCGCGGTCCACGCAGTCGTAGCGGCAGCCTTCCACCGAGACGATGCGCGCCGCGATGCGGTTGCCCAGCCGCGCGCAGTCGGCTATGTCCTTGCCCGCGATCAGGCCGTAGAGGAAGCCGGCGGCGAACGAATCCCCGGCGCCCGTGGTGTCGACGCAGGTGACCGTCTCGCCCGCGGCATGGGCCAGGCGGCCCTTGTGCTGGGTCAGGCAGCCGCCCTTGCCTATCTTCATCACCACGACGGGCGCCAGCCGCGAGGCCTCTCGCATGATCTCGAAGTCGGTGCCGTCGCACTCGGTGACGCGGGCCAGCTCCTGCCGGTTGGCGAAGAGCACGTCCACGCGGCCCGTGACCCAGGAGCGCAGGTCCCCGTGGTAGCGGTCCACCACGAACGGGTCCGCCAGGTCGAAGCACACCGGGATGCCGGCCGCCCTGGCCCGGTCGACCGCCGCGAAGAGCGCTTCCTTCTGGGGCTCGGTGTCCCACATGTAGCCGGTCGAGTAGAGGTAGCGGCTGTTGTCGAGGAACTCCATGGACAGGTCCGCGGGCGAGAAATTCCTGCACGCGCCGAGGTGGGTGAACATGGTCCGCTCGTGGTCCGGGGTGACGACGATGGCCGAGACGCCCGTGCTCTCGTCCTTGGTCGCCATGGCCGTGGCTATGCCCAGCCCGTTCATGATGGTTATGAATTCGCGTCCCGCCCCGTCCCGGCCTATCCCGCCCGAATAGCAGGGCCGGCCCATCGAGGCGTCCGGCCCGATCAGCATGGAGAGCGCCCTGGCCGTGTTGGCTCCCGAGCCTCCCGGGACCACGCTGTAGCCCGAGCTGGCGGCCAGTATGGACTCGAAGACGCCGTGCTCGACCAGC
>JAKLIU010000227.1 GCA_022709445.1 Spirochaetota bacterium
CGCCCTCGCTCGCGGAGATCCGCGCCTGCGCGGCCTCGTCCATCAAGGAGTTCGACCACACCTTCCTCCGCTTCCTCAACCCGCACCTGTACAAGGTGTCCATCTCCGAGCGCCTGAAGGACATGAAGCTCGACTTCATGGAAAAGTACCGGGGCCACGACCCGGGCGCATGAGCCGCGCGCGCCCGGATCAGGTCGACGGACCCGCCGATCGGGCTCCGCGCGCCGGGCGGAACTTCCGGTGCAGCGCCAGCTTGAGGGCGTAGAGGGCAGCCAGGACCAGTGCCGCCGGGATCCGCGGCGGTTCCGGCCGTTCCAGGGCCAGCGTGCCCCCGGGCGAGGGGCGCCAGTACTCCGAGGAGGGCGGCGACAGCACCGTCACCCGTCCGCCGGGGGATTCCCGGGAACGCAGGCCCTCGCCCAGCGGCACCAGCCCCCCGCTGGCGCCGGCTGCCAGACGGGCCGCTTCCGCCGCCCGGGCGCCAGCGGACACCGCGGACAGCCAGGCCAGGGAAGCCTCGCCGGAGGACATGCCCGCCCGCCCCAGGGCCAGGTCGGCATCCGGGTCGTATCCGGCCGCCACGACGGCCCCGAGCACCGAGGCCGGCGACAGGATCAAGGGCTCGGCATCCGTGTCCGCCACGGAGACCGAGTCCGGCCTGGCCCTGCCGCCCCCGTCCCTCAGCGTGAAGGCATACTCATCCCGGGACCGCCCGTGCACGGCGTCCGTCCATGCGTCCAGCGCGGCCTTGGCCGTCTCCGAGACGGGGCCCCGGGCTGACAGGACGGGCGGGGGCGGCGCGGCCATGAAGGGCACCAGGCCCGCCTGCCCGCCGGGCGTCTCCCAGGCCAGTGCGTAGGCCCCGGGGGAGGCCACCGACAGCCTGAAGCCCCCGGGGAGCGCCTCGATGCCCCACTCTGCCGCCGCCACGGGCGCGAGCGCCCCGCCCGCCTCGACGCGCCTGAGCCCGGTGGGCGCGGCTCCGCCCGAGACCACCCAGCGGGACACCGACCTGCCGCCGCTCCAGGACCGGGTGGCGGCATGCACCGCCGCGCCTTCGCGGAACCCGGACTCCCTGGCGGTGAAGCCGGAGGCCGCGGGTCCCAGCTCGTCGGTCAGCAGCACGATGTCCGTGTAGCCGCGCCGAACCAGCCGGCCCATGAGGCCGTAGTCCACGGAAAAGAAGGTCACGGACGCCTCGAGGGCGGCGGCAAGGGCGTCGGGCGTGGAAGCCAGGCGGGCGGAGGCGGGCAGGCGACCGAGCGAAGGCCGCGCCCGCTCCGGGTCGAAGCCCAGGACGAACAGCTCGGCTCCGGTGTATTCCTCCGACAGGGCCAGTCGGACCGCCTCGTCCAGGGGGCGATTCCCGGCCACGCCGGCGAGCATGGAGCGCGAACAGTCGAGGACCAGGGCCGTGCCCCGGTCGCGGGGGCCGGGGAACCCGGCGATGGCCGCGGCTATCGCAAGGGCGCACAGCCCGTCGATGACGGCGTCGTAGTACAGGCGAAAGGTCCGGGGCAGGAAGTCCGCCCGCACCGTGCGCCCGCCCGGGGCCAGGAGCTCGTGGGGGTAGCGCGCCTTCCGCCTCAGCCTGAGCGCCACGAAGAGGAGGACCAGCACGGGCGACAGGAGGCCGGCCGCCCAGCCCAGGGCGGGCAGGAGTCCTTCAGGCATGGAGGCGCTCCAGGATCTCCCAATAGGCGGGGGCGCGGCTCTCGCCGGGGTCGAGGCGGATGTAGGACGATCGCGGCCCGCCCGATCGCAGCCCGGCTTCGCGCATCGCCTCGGCCTCGTCCCAGGCGCGCTCCTCTACCCGGTCCCAGGGCAGCGTGATGACCGATCCGGTTTCCGGGTCGGTCACTTCCAGCTCGGTGCCGGCCTGCGCCAGTCGCGAGAATGGCAGCCGGAAGCGTACCAGGAAGACGCGCCCGGCGCCGGGAGGCGGTGGACGGAAGCCGGCCTCGTGGAAGTCGGAGAAGACGAACACGCGCCGGAGCGGGCTGGCCGCCCTGAGCTGGCGCCAGGCCCTGGCCGTGTCGGTGCGGCCGCCCGTCTCCATCCCGTCCAGGGCCTCCGAGAGCCGGCGGTGCGCGCCGCGGTTCCTGAGCGAGAGCCGGGGGCCGGCCAGCCCGTCGGCGTAGGCCCAGACGGACACGGACAGTCCGAGGCCCAGGAGCAGGAATCCCAGGCTGGAGATGAACTCGCGGTAGCCCTCCGCGCCGGCCATGCTCCCCGAGGCGTCCACCAGGAAGGCGATGCCCTCGTTGGCCTCGTCGTAGAATTCCTTGACGTAGGCCCGGTCGGTCCGGCCCAGGAGCTTCCAGTCGATGGCACGCGGATCGTCGAAGGGCTGGTACTCCCGTATGCACTTGAGGTCGAAGCTGGAACCGGCGCGCCGGTACATGGGGTCGCGGGCCGCGAGCGAACTGGGCAGGAGGGACTTGATGTTGCGGCGCCTGAAGGCGGCCAGGATGGCCGGGCACTCCGGATCGACCTGCGGCACGGCTCAGCCCCGCGCGAATTCCCGCCGGGCGGCGTTGCGCACGGCGTTGAGGACCGTTTCGGCGCCGATGCCCTCGGCCTCGGCCTCGAAGTTGAGGATGAGCCGGTGCCCCACCACGTCCACCAGGAGCTCGTCCACGTCCTCGAAGGAGATGTTGGGCCTCCCGGCGATGGCGGCCTTTGCCCTCGCCGCGGCGTAGAGGGCGATGGCCGAGCGGGGCGACGCGCCGAAGCGGGCCCACTTCTTCACGGCGTCCACCGAGCTGCGGTCCGGATGGGTTTCCTGGATGATGCGGGCGATGTAGGACTTCGCGCCGTCCGGGGCGGCAATCAGGGGGGCCAGCTCGCGCCACGCGGCGAGCGCTCCCAGGGAGCGCTCGCGGCCGGCGGCGGGGCCGCCGGCCTGCCCGCCGTCGCCGGCGGGCCGCGCTGCCGCCAGGTCCATGATGCCCAGGAGCGCGTGCAGGTCGGGCATCGTGAACCTCAGCTTCATGAAGAACCGGTCCACCTGGGCCTCGGGGAGCGGATAGGTGCCCTCGAGCTCGATGGGATTCTGCGTGGCTATGACGAAGTAGGGATCGGGCAGGGCGTGCACCTCGCCCAGGAAGCTGACCCGCCGCTCCTCCATGGCCTCCAGGAACGCGGACTGGGTCTTGGGCGTGGCGCGGTTGATCTCGTCGCCCAGTACCACGTTGGCGAACAGCGGGCCCTTGAAGAACCTGAAGGACCGGCCCGAGGGGCCGTCCTGCAGGATGTTGGAGCCTATGATGTCCAGCGGCATCAGGTCCGGGGTGAACTGCACGCGGCTGAATTCCAGCCCGAAGAACGCCGCCCAGGCCTTGGCCAGGCTGGTCTTGCCCAGGCCGGGAGCGCCTTCCAGGAGCACGTGCCCGCCGGAGAGGAAGGCTATGAAGAGCCGGTCCAGGAGCTCCGGGCATCCCAGGATCCGGGTGCCCAGGAAGCCGCGGTAGCTTTCATGGAAGCCGTGTACAGTCTCGAGGTTCGCTTCAAGCCGGGTTTCTGGGGCGTCCATGGACGGGTCCTCCTATGACGAACGTTCGTTCGGCCGCCCACAGGAGGGCGGCCATGGCGGATAGGTTGAGCGCCGTGCCCAGGGCGGGCAGGGCGGGGAAATTCCAGAGCGCGGCGGACAGGTTGAACAGGGCGTGCCAGGCCCAGCCGGCCAGGAAGGCCGCGCCCAGGGCGCCGGCGCGGGCTGCGGCTGCCCGCGCGCCGTTTGCCGCGCCCCGGGAAAGGGGAGCGAGAAACACGGCGTAGAGGGCAGCGGCGTTGGCGTGGATCGGGCCCGAGTAGCC
>JAKLIU010000228.1 GCA_022709445.1 Spirochaetota bacterium
AGGCCCTTGATGGAGAAGCTGAGGTCCGTGCCCTGCGACACGATGCGCACCCTGTCGGTCTTGGCCAGGTACGCGACGAGCGGGTCCATGGCCTTGGACATGCGCGCGTAGTCCATGGTGCACACGTCGAAGAAGAAATCCTCGAAGGCTTCCTCGCTCATCGCGGCCATCTGGGCCATTGCGGCGCTGGGGTAGCGGAGCACCACCCAGCGGGTATCGGGCAGGCGCGTCTCTATGTGCACCTTCTTCCAGATGTTCTTGTTGTACAGATCCAGCTTGTCGCCGGGCAGGTCCGACCAGGAGCTCAGGTTGCGCCAGGCGTTGTAGCCGATGAAGCAGTCCATCTCCTTCATGCGCGCCTGCTCGAACTTTGCCTGCAGCTCCACCTGCTCCGCCGGCGCGTCCAGGAGGAGCTCGCGGTCCAGGGTCTTGTCGCGCAGGGTGACGAAGGCCCGTCCCCCGGCCTTGTGCACGGCGCGGACCAGGGCGCGGTCGAAGGCGGGCTCAAGGCCCGTGTCCTGTATGAGCACGTTCTCGCCGGGTTTCACGGCGACTGAATAGTTGACGAGGATGTTCGCGAGTTTCTCGAGACGGGGATCGATCACGGGGACCTCCTTTTCAGGCGGCGCGATTATAGCACGGACGATGGCGGAGGAGAATCAGACCACGGAGGCACGGCGAAGACGGAGAGGAAGCCAAGGGTAGGCGGGACGTGAATGGGTCGATGTTGACAGGCGCATGCGACGGCCCTATCCTGAGCCGGTTCTTACCGGGGCCTGTGCGGCCTCATACATAAACATTGGGGGAAACCATGAGAAAAGCTGTTTCACTCGCTCTTTTCGCCATCTTCGCGTTCGCGTCCTCGTGCACTTTGGCCGGCAAGTACGACCTGCCGGAGGATCCCATCGGCGAGATCAGCCTCGAGATGGCGGACGCGTCCGCAGTGGTCACTGGCGACTACCGGGGCATCGATTTCGTCAGCATCGAGTTGAGCGACAATGCCTGGGGCGACTACGTGGGCGTCAACGCCGCGATGCGCCTGCCCGGCGATTCCTGGTTCTTTTCCGCCGACATGCAGGTGTGGACGGACTCGGACGGGAACCTGAACGCCACCTATGACCGTAGCATGGACTATTTCAGGCAAGGAAAAGCGGAATTCACCATAACGGCTTCGGACGGATCCATCACCGAGGATTTTTCCCGCTACCTGCCGGTGGGATCCGGCCTGTCGGGGGATCCGTACCTTTCGGTGCACAACCGCTCCGCGGCCAACCCGGCCGATACCGGCATCCACGTGTGCGACCTGACCGGTTACTCGATCGCCGTATCCGAGGCCAAGGATTTCATCTTCCTCAAGCCGGTGGACGCGTACTCGGCGGGGCGCTACGTGGGCCTGACGATCTTCAACACCGCCACGGTCACCAGGGCATCCAGGTACGACCTCGGGGACAACGGCATCTACTACTGCGTCCTCGGTCCCGCGGATTTCCAGGAGGGGAAGTGGACCAAGATCCCCGTCTCGTACTTCGTCAGCCTCAATCCCTCCATCACGTTCTCCTCCAGGACGGTCGCCCAGATACGGTCAGGCTGGACCTTCCACGCTTGGTCCAGCTCCATGGAGGCCAAGAGCTGGGGGACAGACATCCGCACCCATATCACCGGTGCCGGCTTCACGGCCACGGAACCGGCCGCCGGAGACGTCTTCGATCCCCTCGCCGCCCGCTCCATGGGCGGCCTCGGAGCCGGACGACAGTGTTCCGCCCTGTTCCTCGACCTGTTCGCGCCCGACAGGCAAGCGGCCGGATTCTGAAAATCGCCGGGAAGGGAGCCTGCGCCCCTTCCCCCGGCCGCCCGGTTTCGGCATCTTAGAGCTACGGCGGACCGACCAGCGGCCGCACGCGGAGGAACCATGCTGATACCGATTGCCCTGAGCCTGGCGATAGGCCTCTTGATACCGGTCCACCTGTCCATGAACTCGCGGGCCGGGGCCCTGGCCGGCAGCGCTCCCCTGGCCAACACGGTCTTCTGGATCGTGGGCCTGTCCGTCTCGCTGGCGGTCTCCCTGCGCGGGATCCTGCGCGACGGCCTGGGAACCCTGCCCGCCGTGCCCTGGCCGCTGTGGCTGGCGGGCGGCATAGGCACCCTGATCTCCCTGGGCATCAGCGTGATCATACCGCGCATCGGCGTGGCCAACGTCACCTTCCTGACCATCATGGGCCAGATGATCGCCTCGGCGATCCTGTCCATGATGGGCGTCCTGGGTTCCCCGAAGGAAGCCCTCTCGCCCCAGAAGCTGCTGGGCATCGCGGTGATGGCCGCGGGCGTGGCCCTGTTCATGTTCGCCAAGGCACCGGCCGCCCCCGCATCCTGAACGCCGGCGGCCCGACGGCCCGGACGCTTCCGTTCTACGGCCTGAAGCCGGGCTCCCGGTAGCGCCGGTACGCCTGCATGAACGAGGAGGCGAAGGCCCGCCTGAAGCCGCGGGTACGCCCGAGCGCCGACAGGAGCGGGGCGACCAGGGCGAACTGCAGGATGGGACCGAGCAGGAACAGGTCGACGCGCATGAGCGTGCGCGGCAGTCCGGCAGCGGCCCAAGGAAGCGGCAGCACGGCGGCCAGCACGCCCAGTCCGACGGCCAGGCTCGCGTGCGTCCACAAGAGGATTCCGGAGCTGCGTATCGCCCCGACCGGACAGATGTTCACGCATCGGTTGCAGGAATCGCAGCGCCCGGTCCATGCGGGCGCGCCGTCCTCCATCCTGATGGCCTGCGCCGGGCAGGAGCGGGCGCAGAGGCCGCAGGAGGTGCAGGCCGGATCGCTTGCGAACAGGGAACCGAGGGCGCGGCGGCCGAACAGGCGGAAGGCCACTCCGATGACGCCCATCCACCTGCGGCCCGCAGTCTCGGCCAGCGCGGCAGGCGCTTTGCCGGCGGCCAGGGCCGCGGCGAAATCCCGGACCGCGGCGTCCCCGCGGGAGAGGAGCTCTTCGAGCCTGTCCTCCGGCGGGGTGTCCACCATCTGGACCCAGTTCACCGGATAGGAAGCCTCCGCCACGCCCGCCGTCGGCCAGAACCGCCGGGCCAGCGTCCGGGCAGCCGCGAAGACGGCGTCGCCTGACCAACCGGGCTGGTACCCGCCCCGGCCGAATTCCGAGCCGCACACGCAGAGGACGGCAGCCCGGCCCCCCGTCCCGCCCGGGATGCCCTTGAGCCATGCCATCATGGTGGCCGAGGGGGAAAAACCCAGGGCCGAGAAGGCCACGAGCAGGAGGTCGGCCCCGCCCAGGCCGCCATACGGATCCTCCATGCCGCGGGTCACCGCGCGCGAGTCCACGGTCCAGCCGGCCGCGGTGAATTCCCCGGCCGCGAGGGCCGCCGCACGGGCGGTGTTGCCGGTGCCGGTGTAGTAACGGATGCACAGCTTCATGCTCCCACAATTCCACGGAGCGTCCCGCTGTGCAAGGCGCGGCCAACACCGCTATAACCGATATTTCCCTTCGCCTCCGGACGGGCCCGTGCTATGTTCGGATCGTCCGCCGCCCTCGCGGCGGTCAAGGAGGTCGTATGCAGCCCAGTGCCGACAACTCGCTCGCCCCAGCCGGGGTCGATCTCCGCCCGCGCAGGGACTGAACGGTCCCCCCTACCCGCCCACGGACGATCCTCCCCACCTGACGGAACCCCGGAACCGCCGCACGCCGCCGGTCCCCGGGGCGACAACCCTCCGCGCCCGCCGACGGCAGGCGCGGACCGCATGAAGAGGATTCCCATCGTGGAGCATGAAGAGATATTCGAGCAGTACATCGCGCGCGCCGTGA
>JAKLIU010000229.1 GCA_022709445.1 Spirochaetota bacterium
TGCTGGAGGCCCTGCCCGAGTACGGCGAGCTGGTGCGCCTGCAGTTCCCGGACCTCGGTTCGGCCGAACCGGGCACGGGCCGCGACGCCGTGGCCGCCGCGACGGAGACACTGTAATGAAGCGAACCGCAGACGCGAAAACCGTCCCTTCCGGGGCGCCGCGCATCAACCACCTGGACTGGGTCCGCCGCATCTGGAGCGAGCGCGGCTGGCTCATCGTCCTGCTCTTCTTCCTCACCCTGCTGTCATCGGCCGTGGCGGTCACCTACCCCTACCTGTCCAAGCGCCTCCTGGACACCATCCAGGGCCTCCTGGACAGCCCGGGCCCGGGCGACCCCATGGACCGGGTGAACCGCCTCCTCATGGTGTTCGTGGCCGTGGGGCTCGCGGGCCTCGTGGCCTCGCTCTTCCCCGGCATCCGGGGCGTGACCAACTCCATCTTCGAGCACATCATCCGCATGAAGTATTTCCGCAAGGTGATGGCCAAGGACCACGGCTTCTTCGGCAAGTTCCCCTCGGGGGACGTGGTCACCCGGCTGACCGACGACATCTACGACTTCCCCAAGCTGTCCTGGTTCCTGTGCTCGGGCATCTTCCGGGCGGTGGAGTCCATCAGCAAGGTGGCCTTCTGCCTGGTCGCAATGTTCCTGATCAATCCCAAGCTGACCCTGTACTCGCTGATCCCGCTGCCGATCATGATCGCAATCTTCTACGTCACCCAGGACCGCATCTACGACACCTTCCAGAAGAACCAGGAAGCCATCAGCGCGATCAACTCGCGGCTTGAGATGAGCTTCTCCGGGGTCAGGATCATCAAGTCCTACGCCTGCGAGGACAAGTACCGCCGCTTCTTCAAGGACGTGCTGGAGCGGCGCTTCGGCACCGAGATGGCCGTGGCAAAGCTGGAAGTGGTGCTGCACCTGATCTACCAGTACATAGACTACGTGGCGCAGGTGGGCATCGTGTTCGCCGGTGGCATCATGGCGGTCAGGGGCGAGATATCGATAGGCACCTTCTACGCGTTCTACACCTACCTGACCATGCTGATCTACCCGATCCTGGACATCCCCCAGCTCTTCGTGTCGGGCAAGCGCGCCTTCGTGAACATAGACCGCCTGGAGGAGCTGGCCGCGCATCCTGAGCCCGTCAGGCCCGCGAACCAGGCCCCTGTCGGGGGCCTGGAGACCATAGAGCTCAGGGACGTCTCCTTCTCCTACGGCGACCGCCCCGGCGAGGCGCTGTCCGGCATCGACCTGTCCATCCGCAGGGGCGAGCGCATCGGCGTGATAGGGCCCGTCGGCTGCGGGAAATCCACGCTGGTGAAGCTCCTCCTGGGCGTGCTGCCGCCCACCCGCGGCTCGGTCCTGGTCAACGGCCGCGACCTGCGCGAGACGGAGCTGGAGTCCTACCGCTCCCGGCTGGGCTACGTCCCCCAGGAAGCCCTCCTCTTCTCCGGCACCCTGAGGGAGAACGTGGACTTCGGCTCCGACGAACCGAGCGACGCCCTCTTCGCGTACGCGATCGACGCCGCGCAGCTCAAGGACGAGGTGGCATCCTTCGCCGAGGGCGAGAAGACCGTGGTCGGGCAGCGCGGCGTCAGCCTGTCCGGAGGCCAGAAGCAGCGCATGGCCATCGCCCGGGCCGTGGCCCGCAAGCCCGAGCTGATGCTCTTCGACGACATCACCGCCAGCCTGGACGCCGCCAACGAGGAGCGGCTGATGAAGAGCCTGGACTCGGGCTCGCGCGGCCTGTCCTTCGTCATCGTGTCGCACCGCCTGTCCACGCTCCAGTACGTGGACAAGGTGCTCTACCTGGACGGAGGCAAGGCGGTCGGCTTCGGTACGCACGAGGAACTGCTGGCCCTGCCTGCGTACCGGGAGTTCATAGAGCAGCACCTGGGCGGGCGCTGACCCTCCCGGGAGACGCAAAAAAACGCCCGGCCGGGTTCACCCGGTCCGGGTTCACCCGGTCCGGGCGTTCTGTTCGGTCCGGCCCCCGGCGCCGCGCTTCAGTCTCCCATGGAGATGGCCACGACCAGGAAGGGCACCGCCACCCCGGAGAGCACCACGCCCATCCTGAGCAGGTAGCCGCCCGACAGGGTCTCGCCGCTGCCCAGGAAGGCCAGGCCTATGCCCGACAGGGTGGCGCCTGCCACCGCGACCAGGCCGCCGGCCAGGAGGCCGCCCTTCTGGCGCAAGAGCGCCGAACGAACGCGCGCCGCCTCCTCGACGGCCACCGGATCCGTGGCAAGGGCGGAGCGGCCCTCCAGGAAGCCCTTGCCGTATCCGCTGGACCAGCCGTCCTCGAAAGCCCGCTCCAGGGCGGCACCGTCGGCCATGCCGGCAGCCTGCGTCCCGGGACCGGAGGCGACGGGCTCGGGCGCGGTCACCGCCGGCACGGGCGCGGCCGGCTCCGGGACCGTGGAGGACGGAGGGGGAGCGATGCCCGCGTCCTCGGGGTCGGTGAAGTCGTTGCCCGTCCAGTAGCTCCGTATGGGTTCCTCGAGGCCGGTTTTCCGCGCGTCGCGCTTGTCGTCCACTACATTGACGGTGACCATCTCGCCCGCGGTGATGGTGAATTTCTTGGGCACGGGCTCCAGGGCTTCCGCGACGCTCGTGGCCGTGTCGATGAGGGCGGTCACGTCCACCACGCCCTCGAAGCAGTACACCTTGGTGACGGGAGCGGCCGCGATCGCGCCGCGGGGGGATACGATGTCCATACCGAAATCGGTGCCGCGCACGCCGGCGACCGCCGATCCGCCCGTCACGGAGAAGGAGTCGGTTCCCGCGAGCTTCTCCACCTTGGCCCGCACCCGGCCGTAGATCAGGGCCAGGGTAGTCTGCCCGGCCTCCGCCTTCTGTATCACGAAGGTCGTGTTCTCGGCCAGCTTGAGCACCGCGTCGCCCGCGGTCATGCGCAGCTCGATGAACACGCCGCGCCCGGTCTGCACCTGGTCTCCCACGAACAGCTCGAAGCCGAAGGGATCGGCCATGGGGACCGGACGCGAGCCGCGGATGACGGTGACGTCGTCGCCGCTGGCGTACTCGATGACCGCGGCGGGCCCGGCGGCCTGCGCGAAAACGGCGGCCGGCGAAAGGAGCGCGGCCAAAAGGGCGATCCGCAGGCATCGTGATCGGTTCAAGGCTCACCTCCGGCCCATGGGGCCTCCCTTGACTATACCATGACCCCGGCCCGCCTTCAACGACGGTTTCCGTTGATTTCCCCCCCACCGGCGGGTATACTGGTCGCAGATGGAGCAATTACTCAACGAAATCCGCATCTCCTACCTGGACTCGAGCATCAACGAGCTGTTGTCCTCCATCCCCGAGGGCGGCCGCAACGTGCCGTACGCGATGCGCTACAACCACGGCGAGGAGTTCTTCGTGGAACTCGACTCGCAGGTGATGGTCCCGCACCTGCCCATCCACCACGACATACGCAGGCCCGTGCCCGACGCGCCCTACGTGCACGCCGTCCGGGACGTGATCCGGCAGCTTTCCGCGCTGCTGCCCGAGTGCTTCTCCGGGCTCACCTACTTCTTCGATCCAGGCGAGGTCCTGAAGCCCTGCTTCTACCGGCTCTACCGCGTCGAGGAGAACGTCTACCTGTACCTCTTGCGGCTGGACCTCCTGCCGCGCCCCCTGGAATCCGAGACCATCGAGGCCGGCACCAACGACCGCACCCAGGCCTACGCCACCCGCAAGATCTACCTGGAATCGGAACTGGTTCCGCTCGAGGCCGTCATGTCGGAGAACGGCCGGGTGAAGGCCTTCCTGATTCGGCAGATCGTGTCGCAGACC
>JAKLIU010000023.1 GCA_022709445.1 Spirochaetota bacterium
CTGCCCGCTCGCGCCAACGGGCGCTTCCTCGCGGAGAACGGCATGGCCGCCCACGGCCTGTGCAAGCTGCTGGCGGAGAAGGGCACGGGCCGCCTACTGGGCGTGCACCTGGTCGCGCCCTACGCCGGCGAGACGGTCTGGGGCCTGCAGTACGCGCTCATGAACGGGGCGACGGTGCGGGACCTGGAAGCCGCGGTCTTCCCCCACCCCACGGTGAGCGAGCTGGTGCACGACGCGCTTGGAGGGATCGAGATTTAGCAGCTCGCCCGGTCCTTCAGACCAGGTCGGCGTAGCTGGCGCCGGCGGCGCGCAGGAGATCCGCCGGAGCCAGGATCATCTGGAGGCCGCGCGCCCCGGCGCTGACGGAGACGGTGTCGAACAGCTGCGCCGTCTCGTCGACGTAGACCGGCATCGGCTTCCTCGAGCCCACCGGGGAGCAGCCGCCCCGGACGTAGCCGGTCAGGGGCTCCAGTTCGCGCAGCGGCAGCATGGCCGCGGACTTGTCGCCGTTGGCCCTCGCGGCCTTCTTCAGGTCCAGTTCGGCGGAGCCGGGAATGACGCACATGAACGGACAGGATCCGGTGACCACCAGGGTCTTGAACACGCGGTCCGGGTCCAGGCCCAGCTTGGCGGCCACCGAGCCCGCCGAAAGGTCGGACTCGTCCGCCTCGTAGGCAAGGGTCCGCACCTCGATGCCGAGCGACTTCACCAGCCTGAGCGCGTTGGTGTTCACGGAGCCTAGCGCTTGCGGCGGAACACCCGGTAGTTGATGGCCGGGAAGATGTTGTTGCGTTTTTCCAAGCGGGTGAGCCACTCGGTGCCGACCGTGTTGGCGCAGAGCATCTCGTAGATGCGCGTGAAGTTGGTGACCGCGTCCTCCACCTGCTTGCGCGCGAAGGAACCGGACTTGCCCGCCTTGAGCAGGAAGGGCCAGTCCGACGCCTGGACCAGCAGGACCTCGCGGGCGGCCTGGTTGAGCACCCGCTCCCGCAGCCCGCTCTCGTCGGGGAAACGCTCGGCCAGCTCGACCATGCGCTCTATCATCTTGAAGGCGTGGCGGTACACCCAGTCGTTGGACTTCTCTATCCAGGCACCCGCGTAGCCGCCCTCGCCCCAGGACGACAGCTCCGGCACCGACTCGAAGCTCTCCGGATGCTCGCGGCGGTGTTCGGCCAGGGTCACGAACCGCAGCTCCGAGGTGCCCTGGGCCTTCCGGAAGAGGGCCTCCAGCCACTGCGGCCCCTCGAACCACCAGTGCCCGAACAGCTCGGCGTCGTAGGGGGCGACCATGAGCGGCGGGTGTTCCATCAGCGGCTGGGCCTTGCGCGCCTGCCTGGCGCGGCTGTAGAGGAAGTTCTCCGCGTGCTCGACCGCCTTGGCCGAGGCGTGCGCCGGGTCGTAGGGCAGCTTGTCCGCGCCGTGGCCGGTCACCGCCCAGTACTTGAAGCCCGTGAAGGTGCGTATCTGGTTCTGCTCGATGTACGGCCCTATGTACTCCAGCGGCAGGTCGAAGCCTATGTCCCGGTAGAAGTCGCGGTACGCCGGATCCGCCGGATAGCCTTCCGCCTCCGACCAGACCGATTCCGTGGCGGCCACGTCCCGGATGAAGGCGGTGAAGCCGTTGGGACAGGAGACGGGCGCGTACGAGCCGTGGATGGGCGTGGGCGTGCCCAGGAGGGCGCCGCGCGTGCTCACCACGGTGTACTGGAGGCCGTAGGCCCCGAGCACTTCCTCCACGCCGGGATACCAGCCCAGCTGGGGCATCCAGAATCCGGATGGCGAGCGGCCGAAGGTTGAGCGGAAGGACACGACCGCCGATTCCACCTGGGCGGCCAGGGCCTCCGGGTGGGCCTGGTAGAGCGGCAGGAAGGCCTGGGTGCCGGCGCTGGTCATCAGCTCCAGCCGGCCCTTCTTGTAGTAGAAATCCAGGGCGGCCAGCACGTTGCCGCCGTGCAGCACGGTGAAGTCCTCGAGGTTCTGCGTGTACAGCTCGCGGTAGGCCAGCGCCAGGGGGGCGATCGCCGGGTCGTCCCGGGTGCGCTCGACCTCGCGCTCCGCCAGCTCAAGCTGCATGCCGAGCCAGGCCGCGTAGCGCTCCCGGAGCAGGGCGTCGCCCAGCATGGCGGTCAGCGTGGGCGAGATGGCCATGGTCAGCCGCCAGGGCACCTTCTCCGCCTCCAGGCGGCCGAAGAGCCTGAGCAGCGGCAGGTAGGTCTCCGAGAGCGACTCGAAGAGCCAGCGCTCTTCCAGGAAGCGGGGGTAGTCGGGCTGGCGCACGAAGGGCAGGTGCGCGTTCAGGACGATGGCGACGTTACCGGTTTCCACTCAGGCTCTCCGTTCAGACGTCGAATCCGCCCAGGATGCGCGACGGGTGCCGCTCAGGCAGCGGGACTATCTCCAGGCGCTCGAGGCCGGAGAGCGCGGCGAGCTCGGCCGCGGCTGGATCGAGGTCGCCGAGCGCGTCGACCAGCAGGGCGCGGGGCGCGCGCACGACATTGGAATGCGCGATGACCCGGTGCTTGCTCCCCAGGCGGGCGCAGAGGTCGACACGGTACTGGGCTCCCTGCTCGGGCAGCTGCAGGTACCACTGGCTGTCTTCCTCGCCCACGGGCACGTCGAAGGAAGCTCCCGTGCGCCCGTCCCTGCCCGGATCCCGGATCACCTTGAGGAAGAGGCCGGAAAAGCCCTCGCTCAGGCGGAGCAGGTCCATCTCGTCCTCGCGCACGTCCCAGAACACGAAGGCCCATTCAGGATCCCGCGCCAGGAGATGCACCACGGTCTCGTTGTACAGGCGGGCGATGCAGGGGGCCGCGTCTATGGAAGCGTCAATCTCGTCGAGCTCGGAGCCCGAGTATTTCTTCTCTTCTATGTGCGCGGCGGCGTCCGCCGGAGAGCGCCGTTCGGCGCTGTCCTCCTCGAAGGCTTCGAGGATGGCTTCGACCGCGAAGACCCGCTCCAGCGCGGGGGGCAGGTCGAGGCCCATCTTTTCCGCGAGCGCGCAGAGCGCCTCCATGGACAGTCCGTTCAGCCGTTCGATGTTCACGAGCGCATCATCCGGGAAAGTGATCGGCCGTGTCAAGCCAGCCGTCCGCCACGGAAAGCCTCCGGGCCTCGGACTGAAGTCCGCCAGACCCCAGTCCGCCGGCCTTCAGTCCGCCGGTCCTCGGTCCTCCGGTCCTCGGTCCTTCGGTCCGGCCGCGGGGCCGGAAGCGCTTCCGCCCGCGCCTCCTCCCGATCTGCGCCTGCGCCTGCGCCGGGCCGAGCGGGACGTTCCCTGGCCGGAAGCGGTCGTCGGGCTGTCGGCGGCGGAACCCTCGCCCTGCAGCGCGGAGCCCTCGCGCCGCGGCGCGGAACCATCGCGTGCCGGCGCTCGCCTGGGAGGCCGAGGCGTACCGGCTGCGGGTCCGCGGACCGGGCGGCCAGCGTCCTCCGCGCCGGGCTCACCGACTCCGGTCTCCTCGCGGCGTTCTCCGGGAACGGCATCGGGCGAGCGGTGCGCGGGATTCCCCCGCCTGCGCCTGGAACGCGGTTTCTTCTGGCGGAGGACCGGCTCCGGGGCTTCGAACTCGGCGAGCACGGCCGCCTCGAGTTCCACCCGGGGCATGTTCAGGGGGCTCAGGAGGTCGCGGGCGGCCTGGAGCGCAGCCTTGAAGGCCGATCCGGAATCCTCCCACTCGGCCGCGCAGCAGCGCTTGACGGTGGTGCGCAGGACCATTGCCAGCATCCTGCCCAGGGTCTTGTCGCCGGTTTCCCCGACCTGGGCATCCAGCGCGGCCAGGTTCGCGCGCATGGACGCGCCGTCGGATCCGGCCAGCTCCAGGGCCACGCCGGGAAGCATGGCGTCGAGCAGCCGGTATGAACGGAGCGTCTCGATGATGGGCAGGGCCCTGCCCGAACCGAAGATCTTGACCGCCTCCTCCCCCAGCCGGCTGACCGAGGTCTGGGCCAGGAGCGGCGCGGCGGATTTGATGGCCAGGCGCGTCATGAACGGTATGTGGAAGCCGGTGGTGGCGGCGTACTTGACCGCCCGTATCATGCGCACCGGATCCTCGGTGAAGATGGTCTTGAGCGGGATGACCGGGACGATGCGCCTGGCCTTCATGTCCCTGAGGCCGTTGACGTAATCCACGAGGAGGCCCTCCAGCGGGTCGTAGTACAGCGCGTTCATGCTGAAATCCCGCCTGAGCGCGTCCTCGTCCATGGTGCCGTAGGTGTTGCCCACGGTGCCGTTGGCTATCGACCGGAAGGTGGACACTTCGTAGATGCGGGGGCCGGCATACACGTGGACGAGGCGGAAGCGCTTGCCGATGATCCGCGAGCGGTAGAACAGCTTCTTGATCCGCTGCGGCTGGGCGTCGGTGACGATGTCGTAGTCCTTGGGCAGGCGCCCCAGGATGAGGTCCCGGACTGCGCCGCCGACGATGTAGGCCTCGTGGTCGTTCTGCCTGAGCCGCTCCACGATGCGGAGCGCGTCGCCGTCCACGGCGGAGGGATCTATGCCGTGTTCCTTGCGGGTGTAGACGATGGCCTTCTTGACGGGCTTTCCGTCGGGCCCTTTCTGGTATCGTATGAGCAATTTTTCCCCTGGGAATCAGTGAAACTGGGCGGAGCCGGAGGGCCCGGCCGCCGTCGCGAGTATACTCCCGCGACGGGGCCGGTGGTCAATACAGCCGCGCCGGCCCGGTTCAGTGCCGCTCGAACCAGGCCAGGAGCTCGGCCGTGACCTGCTCCCGCGCGGTGTCGTTGAGCATCTCGTGCCTGCCGCCCGGGTACTTCCTGGCTTCCAGGTCGACGATGCCCAGGGAGCGGTATTCCGCGGCCAGCGCGTCGAAGGAGCCGGTGGCCGCCCCGACGGGATCCTTCTCCCCGGCGAACAGGTACAGGGGCAGGCCCTTGGGTATCGCCGCCATCGCCGCGGGGGACTGCATCCAGGCCAACCCGCCCAGGAGGTCCCTGAACAGCCCGAAGGTGCATATGAAGCCGCAGCGGGGGTCCGCGATGTACGCGTCCACCTCCGCCGGGTCCCGGGACAGCCAGTCGAAGGGGGTCCTGACCGGCATGAAGGCCTTGTTGAAGGCGCCGAAGCTCATCTTGTCCAGGAGCGGGGTCCTGGCCTTCTCCCCCGCGATGAGGCAGCCGAGTCCGGCAAGCACCCTCCCGACGCCGGCAATGGGTCCAGTCCTGCCGGCGGTGCCGGAAAGCACGCAGCCGGCCAGCATCCCGCCGTGCCTGGAGATGAAACCCTGGGCGATGAACGAACCCATGGAGTGCCCGAACAGGAAGAGCTTCAGGCCCGGCCGCTCGGCCTTGACGCGCAGGGCCAGTCCGTGGAGGTCTTCCATCACGCGGGTCAGGCCGTCGCGGCGGGCGAACCAGCCCAGTTCGGCCTCGGAGGCGGTCTTGCCGTGGCCGCGGTGGTCCGGCGCCCAGATCTCGTAGCCGGAGGCGGTCAGGGTCCGGGCCAGCCTGGCGTAGCGGCCGGCATGCTCGGCCATCCCGTGGGCCAGGAGGATGCAGGCCTTGGCCGGTCCATCGGGGGACCAGCGGTAAACGTGGATGCTCTTGCCGTCGTCGGCGATGAAGGAGAGTTCTTCGGTTTTCATGCCGCGAGTATACACCCGAACCGCGATCCGCGCCGCCCCGATCCGTCCCGGAGGCGCCGCCGGGACCGCTGCGGGGGAAATCGGCGGTTTTCCCGGAACTTTCGCTCAAGTCGCGGAGGCGGGATGCCGATAGGATGGGCAGAGAAGGGTTCCGTCCAGGCGTTCCGTACGGAGCTCCATGGGCGGATCCACCCGACTCTGAGATGATCGGCGCGACGACGGGCGCCTTGAGCATTTTCGGCGGCGGGCGCGTGGCGCCCCGGCCGGAAGCTCGGTTCGCCACGCGCCCCGCAAACGGGAGGGAAACGGCGGGGTGACGGCCAGGGCGGGACGGCGGCGACGGTCAAAGGGCGGGGCAAGGATGCCCAGCCCGCTTCGATTCAAGGAGGAATTCATGATCATCAACCACAACCTGAGCGCCATGTATGCCAACCGCCAGCTCGGCGTCAACGGCCTCGCCGTCGACAAGAGCATGGAGAAGCTCTCGTCCGGCATGCGGATCAACCGCGCGGGCGACGACGCCTCCGGCCTGGCCGTGTCCGAGAAGATGCGTTCCCAGATCCGCGGCCTGAACCAGGCTTCCAAGAACGCGGCCAACGGCATCTCCTTCATCCAGACCACGGAAGGCTACCTCCAGGAGACGCAGGACATCCTCCAGCGCATCCGCGAGCTGTCCGTCCAGGCCTCCAACGGCATCTACACCGCCGAAGACCGCATGCAGATCCAGGTCGAGGTGTCCCAGCTGATCGACGAGATCGACCGCGTCGCCAGCCACGCCCAGTTCAACGGCATGAACCTGCTCACCGGCCGCTTCGCCCGCGACGACGGCGAGAACCTCGTCACCGGCTCGATGTGGTTCCACATCGGCGCCAACATGGACCAGCGCGAGCAGGTCTTCATCGGCACCATGACCGCCAAGGGCCTCGGCGTCCGCCAGGTCTCCGACGAGGCGATCCTCTCCCTGTCCGCCCCCGACCTGGCCAACCGGTCCATCGGCGTGCTGGACGCGGCCCTCAAGAAGGTCAACAAGCAGCGCGCCGACCTCGGCGCCTACCAGAACCGCCTCGAGATGGCCATCAAGGGCATCGACATCGGCGCCGAGAACCTCCAGGCGGCCGAAAGCCGCATCCGCGACTCCGACATGGCTTCCGAGATGGTGGGCTACACCAAGAACCGGATCCTCATCCAGGCGTCCAGCGCGATGCTGGCCCAGGCCAACCAGAAGACCTCGACGGTCTTGCAGTTGCTCCAGTAAGGCATTATACTCTGTACTGAGCGATCAGGCGGGGCGCCCACAAGGCGCTCCGCCTTTACGGCTATGGGCGGGTCCTTCCGCCGGCCGGATCTTTGACAGCTACCCTCGAGCGCATGCCGGCGGAGATGCCTGCCCCCTTCCGGGACAGGTTCCCCCGTCGCATGGGGCACGAACGGACGGGAACGGGCGCGAATCCACTATTCCCGGCCCCGAGAGCCATGCGCGCGGGACGCGCGGCAAGGAACGCCGCGACGTCAGTCCTGCAAGGAGGGTTATATGATCATCAACCACAACATGAGCGCGATGTACGCCAATCGCAGCCTCGCGGTCACCCAGCTCGACCTCAACAAGAGCATGGAGAAGCTTTCGTCCGGGATGCGGATCAACCGCGCCGGCGACGACGCTTCCGGCCTCGCGGTTTCCGAGAAGCTCCGCGGCCAGATCCGCGGCCTGAACCAGGCCCAGCGCAACATCGAAAACGGCGTATCCTTCATCCAGACCACCGAAGGTTACCTCCAGGAGACGCAGGACATACTGCACCGCGTCAGGGAGCTGTCCGTGCAGTCCGCCAACGGTGTCTACACCGCCGAGGACCGCATGCAGATCCAGGTGGAGGTTTCCCAGCTGGTCGACGAGATCAACCGCATCGCCAGCCATGCCCAGTTCAACGGCATGAACATCCTGACCGGCCGGTTCTCCAAGGACGGCGGCCAGGTCATGCAGCTCCAGGTGGGCGCGAACATGGACCAGAACGAGCGGATCTTCATCGGTACGATGACCGCCCAGTCCCTGGGCCTCCAGGGCGCGCAGGGCGCCGCCGCCGGCACCATCTCCATCTCCACCCCCGATGAGGCCAACAAGACCATCGGGACCCTGGACGCCGCCCTCAGGACGGTTTCCAAGCAGCGCGCCGACCTCGGCGCCTACCAGAACCGCTTCGAGATGGCCGCCAAGGGCGTCGCCGTCGCCGCCGAGAATCTCCAGGCCGCCGAGAGCCGCATCCGCGACACCGACATGGCTTCCGAGATGGTCGGCTACGTCAAGAACCAGATCCTGTCCCAGGCCGGCGGTGCCATGCTCGCCCAGGCCAACACCAGGACCCAGTCCGTCATGCAGCTGTTGGGTTAATGAAAACCGTTCTGATTATCTAGCGGAGAGCTTCCTGGACGTCGTCTTTCCGCGACGATAGCTTCCCAGGGTACGGAGGGGATCGCGCCCCCCTCCAAACCCATTTTTTACAAGGAGGAAACGTATGTCGCTCAACGTTTCTACCGTTACCGCGGCCCAGGCCGCACTCGCGGACCAACGAACCGCACCCGCAGACAAAGCTCAAGCCCAGCCCCGTGGCGATACCATGCAGACCGAGCCCCCGGTGTCCATGGACACCGTCATAGCCGAACTCGGCGAGGTCAGCGCGGCCTTCGCCAAGCGCCTGTCCTTCACCATGAACGAGAAGCTCGGGCAGGTGGTGGTCAAGGTCATCGACACGAGGACCGATAAGGTCATCAGGGAGATCCCGCCCGAAGAGCTGCAGCACGTGCACGAGCGCATCAGAGAGGTGATGGGCATACTGTTCGACGAGCGGGCATAGACCGTAAGGAAGGCCGGAGGGCCCATGTCGGACATATCCATACCCGGCGTCACCAGCAAGTACGACACCCAGAAGCTCATAGAAGACCTGATGAAGGTCGAGCGCATTCCCAAGACCAGGGAAGAAGAGCGCCTCAAGGCCATCGAGCTCGAGCGCACCGTCTGGCTGGACCTGAACCGCCGCCTCACCACCCTCCGCGAGACTGCCCGCAAGCTGTTCTCCTTCCAGAACCCCTTCAACGAACGCATCGCCGAATCCTCCGACGAGTCCGTGCTCGGGGCCACCGCCACCAGGGAGGCCGTCGAGGAGACGCGCTCCTTCCTGGTCAAGCAGACCGCCGCCGCAGACCGCTTCATGTCCGACCGCCTCCCCGCGGACCAGAAGGTGCCGTCCGGGGAGTACGTCTTCACCGTCGGCGACAGCACCGTCCGGCTCGCCTACCCCGGCGGAACCCTCAAGGACTTCGTCGACGCGCTCAACCGCAAGGGCGGGGACACGGTCCGCGCCCAGGTGGTCAACGCAACCTCCGACAGCAGGGTGCTGGTGATCGAGTCGCTCAGGGAAGGCGCGGCCAACCGGCTGGCCTTCTCCGGCGCGGCTGAGGCCTTCGCCCTGTCCACCGGCATCATCGAGCGCGGCCTGGGCTCGCGCAAGGATCTTCCCTCCGACACCCCGGTACGTTTCGAGAAGGCCCTCGATCCGGCAAAGACCCTCTCCTCGGGCGGCGTGCTGACCGTGGCTCCCGGGGCGGAAGCCGCGCTCAAGCTGTCCGCCCCCGTATCCAGCTCCGGCCTGGTCATGGAGCTGGAGGTGGAACTGGTCGAGAAACCCGCCGCCGCCGCATCGGGGCCCCCTCCCGGCCCCTCGCTGCCCGGCATCGGCGGCATCCAGTACGAGGACCTCAGCGTCCAGAGCGCCCCGTCCGATCCCATGGCCCCCGCCTGGACCCCTCCGGTCGTACCGCCGCGGGTGGACGACCCCAAGGCGCTCTACCTGATCGACGGCTCCGGCAGGGCCGTCGCCCTGCCCCCGGTCGAGGCGGGCTCCGGATTCAGGACGGTCACCGTGCCCCTGTCGGCCTACGCGGACAGCGTCCTGGGCCTGGGGATACGGAACGCCAACACCCAGCGGGACGTCCGCATCCGCTCCGTCCGCATCTACGATCCCACCGAGACCGGCGGCTTCAAGCCCAAGAATCCCGTGGAAACCGCCCGGGACGCCATCGTCAGGATGGACGGCATAGAGGTGACGCGGCCGACCAACAAGATAGACGACCTGATCCCCGGGGTGACCGTGGACCTGCGCTCGGCCTCCGAGAAAACGGTCAAGCTGGCCATCAAGCCGGACCGCGAGTCGGCCAAGGAAGCCGTGATCGAGCTGGTGGGCAACTACAACCGGCTGATGGCCGAGATCAACATCCTGTCGCGCAAGGACGAGGCCATACTCGGCGAACTCAGCTACCTGAGCGACGCCGAGCGGGAGACCTACGAGGCCAGGCTCGGGCTCTTCCAGGGCGACTCCCTCCTGACACAGGTCCGCTCCTCGCTCCAGAGGATCATGATGGATCCCTACGCGACGGATTCCGGCCAGGCCCTCCTGTCCGGCTTCGGCATCTCCACCAACTCCCGCGGCGGCTCGGGCTACGACGCGTCGCGGCTGCGCGGCTACCTGGAGATCGACGAAAAGGCCCTGGACAAGGCCCTGCAGGACGACTTCCAGATGGTCAGGCAGGCCTTCGGCAACGACACGGACAGGGACCTGCTCATCGACTCGGGCGTTGCCTTCTCCCTGGACGCTCTCATGAAGCCGTACGTGGAGACCGGGGGCATCGTGTCCACCCGGACCGCCACGCTGGACGCGCAGATCGCCAGGCAGAAACTGACCATAGCGGGACTGGAGACCGCCCTGGCCAGGAAGGAAGCGGAGCTGAAGAGGAAATACGGGCTCATGGAAGGCGCGCTCGGCCAGATGGAGAGCACTTCCGGGGCATGGGACAGTTTCGGGAAAACATCGGGAGACTGACGCCGGCCTGCCGGCTCACGGGGAGCATCAATGGACATCACGATCAACGGAACGGCATCGGGCACCGACACCGCGGGCAAGACCATAGGGCAGGCGCTCTCGGAGATCGACGAGCGGCTGGAAGCGGCCGGCGCCATCATCGTCGGCGTGCGGGTGGACGGGATCGACGTGGACGCCGACGGCCTGGCCGGGGCCGCCGAGCGCGACGCGGGCGGGCCGGGCACCATAGAGCTGGCCGCGGAGCCCGCGGCTGACATGAAGGCCCGGGCGGTGGAAACCCTGCTCGAGCTGGTGACGGCGGCCGCCTCCGCCGGCACGCCAGAAGGCATCGCCGCGGTGCGCGGCACCTGGGACTCGTTCCGCGCGGCCTTCGGCGGCCTGTTCTCCGCGGAGGAGGAGTCGTTCATGGACGCCTTCGGGGTCTCGCTGTCCGGCGGCGCGGCCGGAAACGACGGCACGGCCACCGGGGAGACAGGCGCGAAGCTGTCCGCCTTCTTCGGCGAACGGCTGGCCGAGCTTCGTTCGCCGGCCGAGGCCATGCGCTCCGCCTCCAGGGTCTTCGACGCGATCCGCGACGACCTGGCGGAGGTGTCAGTGCGCCTGCAGACCGGCAAGGACGCCGAGGCGATGAAGACCATGGTCGTGGCCGTCGAGCTGATCAACAAGACGGTCCGGATCATGCCGCTCTTCGTGCACGCGGTACCAGCGGCAGCGGCCATGACCATAGGCGGCAAGTCCATCGCGGATTTCTACACCGAGTTCAACGATTCCCTGCGCGAACTGGCGGGGGCGTTCGAGGCAAAGGACGGCGTGCTCATAGGCGACCTGGCTGAGTACGAGATGCTGCCCAGGCTGGATGCCTTCTTCAGGGCGATCCGGGACCTGCCGGAGGCCTCATGAACGGGCGCGCGCTCCTGGCCCAGGCCCTGGGCTGGAAGGAATACGACCCCACCCAGACCCTCGTCTTCGGCATCATCTTCGGCGGGCTGGTGCTGGCCATCATCGTGTACAACCTTGTGAAGAAACTGAATTCCGGGACGCCCGCGGCGGCCCGCACGCGTCCCGCGGGCACCTTCAGCCACGGCTCGTTCAGGCGCAAGGCATACGAAGCGGGTTTTTCCGAGGGCGAAGCCGCCTTCCTGGACACCTACGCCCGCAAGCTGGGCGTCACCAACCCGCAATCCATCTTCGGCAGCCGCACCGCGGTCGACTCCTTCATGCGCAACGCCTTCAAGTACATAGAACGACACGCCGACACCGAGGAAACCGCCCAGGAACAGAAGCGCATGCTGTTCTCCATCCGCGAGGCCCTTGCGCTGCGGGTCAACGCGGGCTCGCCCGTGCGCTCCACCAGGCAGCTGTCGGTGAAGACCCCCCTGTCCATCGTCACTTCGCGCGAGGCGCACTATTCTTCCATCCTGGCGCTCAACGAATCCCGCGCGCTCTACGTGGAGCCGGCCCTTGACGCCTTCGGCGACCCGATCAAGTTCCCGCGGGGATCCAAGGTGTCCGTGTACTTCTACACGGGCAACCACGTTGGCTACAGCTTCCCCTCGCGCGTCGGGGGGCTCGTGGACGTGGACGGCAGGCTGCTCATGGCCATGTCCCACAGCGACGCGATCAAGCCCCTGCCCTCCCGCCGCCACCAGCGCAGGGACGCCAGGCTGGCCTGCCGCTTCCAGCTGGTGCACGTGCACGCGGCCAGGGATCGCGGCAAGGTCGTCAAGACCGTGCAGGTGGAAAAGGCGGCCGTCGCCGGGATCATCGTGGACCTCTCCGCAGGCGGCCTCTCGCTCCAGACCATGAGCCCCGTGGCGGCCGGAGACTTCATCAAGCTGGAGTTCGACCTGGGCTCGGGCAGCCGCTCCGCATACGCCACGGTGATCCGCACCGGCAGGCTCAGGAACGGCAGCACCATGCACGCAAAGTTCGTGAAGATCAGCGCCAAGACCGTCAACGAGATCATGGCCTTCGTCTACGGCTACGACTGAGGGCCCCCGCGGAGGGTTCCCCTCCCCGCGTGCCCTGCCGATCCGTCCGGCCCCGCTCCTTGACCTGTGCATGGGCGCACAATACAATCAAGCCCATGAAGGTTGTCGACCTCACCAACGTGCGCCGCAAGGAAACCCCCCTCTACTACCGCAAGGAGTTCCAGGCCGACGCCATCCTCCAGTTCCTGGAGGAGACGACCAGCGCCCCCGTGGAGTTCGTGCTCGAGCACAAGGCCACCGGCGGCGTCGAGGTGAGGGTCACGCTGACCGGCGACCTGGACTACCCGATCATGCCCGTGGTCGCCAACCTGAAGCGCTACATCCTGGACCTGCACCAGCGCGGGAGCCTCCCCTGATGACATTCGTCTCCCGCAGCGTGGAGGAGACCGAGGCCCTGGGCGAGCGGCTGGCACGGGCGGCTTCCCCGGGCAGCGTGTTCGCCCTCCGCGGCGGCCTGGGCGCCGGCAAGACGGCCATGACCCGCGGCATGGCCAGGGGCCTGGGCGTGCTGGACCCGGTGACCAGCCCCACCTACACCCTGATCAACGAGTACGACGGCGACATGCCCCTCTACCACATGGACGCGTACCGCCTGCACGGCCCGGCGGAGTTCGAGCTCCTGGACGCCGCGCGCTACCTGCACGGCGACGGGCTGTGCGTGGTCGAGTGGAGCGAACGCGTGGAGGGAGCCCTCCCCGCCCATTCCGCGCGCATAGAGATTTCCCCCGAGCCTGACGGCTCCCGGACCATCACCCTGGCATCCCCCGATCTCGAGGCGGCGCTCGCATGAACGTCCTGGCCGTCGACTGCTCGTCGGACGTGCTGGCCGTCGGCGTGGCCCGCGACCTGGGCTCCGGCGACAGGCCGGCCGCCCCCAAGCACCCGTTCCGCGAGGATGGAGGCCACGGGCACGCCCCCGGCGCGGGGACGGTCACGGTCACCGTCGACGCGGGCTTCCGCCACGTGGAGCGCCTGATGGGAGCCGTGGATTTCTGCGTCCGCGAAGCCGGGCTCGAACCCGCCGACCTGGACCTCCTGGCCTGCGCCTCCGGGCCCGGGTCCTTCACCGGGCTCCGCATCGCCATGTCCACGGTCAAGGGCATGGCCCTGGGCCTGGGCAAGCCGTTCGTGGCGGTGCCCACGCTGGACGCCTACGCCGCGGACTGGGCCGGGACGGTTCCCGCCGTCGTGCCGGTCCTGGACGCCAAGCGCTCGCGGTTCTTCTTCGGGCTGTACCTGGGCGGTACGCTGGCCGCCGGGCCCTTCGACGACGACGCCTCGCGGATCGTGTCCCTGGTGGATTCCTTCCCGGAGGTGCTCTTCACGGGACCGGACACCTGGCTCCTGGAGCAGCTGGCCTC
>JAKLIU010000230.1 GCA_022709445.1 Spirochaetota bacterium
CGCGACGGCGCGGAGGAACCGTCCAGGCTGACTTCCTCCAGTTCAAGTTCGGGGAGCACGCCCGTGGTCCCGTCGTCGTCGTCGTCGATGAAGGAGTCGACTCCTGCCTGTATGGTCTCGGCGTTGGAGGAGGCCGCGCCCCTCGCCGCGGGGGCGGAGCTGGCGAAGATGTCCGTCACGTCTTCCATGCTGCCTGCGGCAGGCTCGGGAGCGCGGCTGGCGGCACGCGCGGGGGCGGAGGGCCGCTCCATGGGGGCGAATTCGGTGACCTCGGCGCCCAGCTCCTCGACGTCGTCGAGGGAGAAGGCCGTGTCATCATCCGACCCGGCTTCGGATGGAGCGGGTATGGTATCGTCAAACTGGAGGTCTATGTCCAGGGGCTCGAAATCATCGGATTCCTCGGCTTCAGCCTTGGCTTCCTCGGTGTCGTCGCCGAGGCCGAACTCGGAGAGGTCGATGTTGCTGATACCGTCGTCGCCGCCGTTCCCGGAGGCCTCCGCGGGTTGCCGCGAGGGGGGGCTTCCCGCGTCGTCGTCATCGGAGAACCCGAAGTCGTCCAGGCTGATCTCCGTGGTCTCCCCGGATTCGACCGCGGCTGCGGCCGGCGAGGAGCGCTTGGGCTGATCGGCCTCGGGTTCCGGCAGGTCGAAGCTGTCCAGGTCATCAAGGGGTATTTCTATCACCGAGTCTTCGACGACGCCGGAATCCAGTCCGTCAGCGGCGGATTCCCCGGCTCCGTCTATCGTTTCTATGGAAAGCAGGTCGTCGCCGTCGTCGGCCGGAGGCATGGAGATTTCGTCGTCGTCCAGGCTGAAGGAGAGGTCGTCCCCCTCGGCGTCCAGCGAGGGTATGTCACCGAGGAGGTCTTCCCCGTCGGCGGAGTCGACAGCCAGGTCCCCTGCATCCATTTCAGGCGCTCCGGACTCTTCGCCGAGCATCATGTGTTCCGTTTCCGGTTCTTCAATGACGTCCTGAGGCTCGGCCTTGACCCATACGCCGTATTTCTCCAGTTCGCGGTCTGGCGTGAGGTCCGGCATGTCGTTCCCCTGCGGGGTCTTCTTCTGCATGGCGTATGGCTCCGTCAACGGGATGATTCTGTCTGAGTATCGGCAATTCGAGCCCGAATAACAACAAGAACCATTGAAACAACTCTACTAGCGCTTGGGCCGGTTGTCAACAACGGACGGTGCCGGAAGGACTCCGGACACGTTCAAGCCGGAGCCCGGTTGTACCGTTAATGACAGGGATGAAGAAAATACTCCTCACGGCGGCCTGGTTCGCCGTATGCGCCTACAGTCTCGTGAGTGCGGTTTTCGGGCCGTCAGGCATGTCCGCCACGCGCGAGCTGGAACGCTCGGCCGCGGCGATGCGGGTCAACCTGGCCGCATTGGAGGACTTGAACGACGAGCTCGGCCGGCGATGGAACGGCCTTCGTTCCGATCCCGTGACGATAGCCCTGGAGGGACGGTCGCTCGGCTTCCTGGCCTCGGACGAGGTGGCCATACGGCTGCCGGTCGAGCAGGGCAGGGAGCTCATCCTGCCCGGAGAGGCGATTTTCCACGAGCCGGTTCCCGCCGTGCCGGAAGGCAGCGCCAGGCTCGCGGGCCTGGCCTCCGGACTTGCCGCCGGCCTCGTCGCGGCGCTGGCCGCGAGGCGCCGGGCCGGCTGAGTCCCCGGGCCGCCCGGCCCGCATCCCGGGCGGCACGGCCGGACCTGATCAGTCGAGGATCGAGGGTTCGGATTCTTCCGGCGGCGGGGCGGTCACCGGGTCTTCATCCTTGGCATCCAGCGGGTCGGCCGGCGCCAGGCTCCCGAGTATCGCTTCCAGGTCGGGCAGCTCGCCGTATTCGAGCGTGGAGTCCACCTGGCCACCGCCGAGCGTGTCTCGCTGTCCGGACAGGATGCGTATGGATTTCTCGGCCTCTTCCGAGGTGAACTGGTGGAGGTCGCAATAGCCCTTGGGCTGCGTACCTTCATAGTAGGTGAGCACCACCGCGCCGTCATCGCAGTACTCGGTGGGCAGGAGCCCGGACACGGCACAGACCTTCACGTCGATCAAGCCCGTCTGCGGCCGCGCGAAATCCTTGAACGGCAGGCCCTTGTGGATCTCCGACATGTATCCCGCCCACGCCATGCCGGCGATCATGGCGCCCGACTGGTTGACGCCCAGCGAGTTGCCCGGCTGGTCGAAGCCGAACCAGATGGCGGTGGTCATGTAGGGGGTGAAGCCCACCGTCCACGCATCGGCCCAGTTCTGCGTGGTGCCCGTCTTGCCGGCGGCGGGGATCGTGTAGCGCGTGCCGTCCTCGTCCTTGTACGTGAACACGCTGCCCTGGCCGGTCTGTGAGGCGAGCGTGCCCACGCTGACCACGCGCTTCATGAGATCGGTCATGACGTAGGCGTTCTGGGGCGAGATGACCTGGATGGCCGAGCCCTTCTTCTTCTGCGCCGCGCGCAAGTCCTTCTCGGGCTCCATGATGATGCGCCCGGAGCGGTCCTCTATGGACCTGATGGCTATGGGCGTCACTTCCCGGCCCTGGTTGGCGAAGATCGAATAGGCGCGGGCCATCTGCAGCGGCGCGACGCTGATGACGCCGAGGGCCAGGGGATAGCGCCTCGGGAAGGTGGTCCGGATCTCCTCGGGATCCGTGATGTCCAGGAGCGCGGCCGCCCGGTTGATGGCCAGGTCGAAGCCTATGCCGTCCAGGACCTTGACGGCGGGCACGTTCATGGACTTGGCGAGCGCGTACCAGGTGAGCACCTGGCCCTGCCATTCGCCCTTGAAGTTGAGGGGGATGTAGGGGGTCCCGTCCTCGTTGTAGAACACCACGGGCGAGTCCCAGATCAGGGTGCCGGGCGTGAAGCGCCGCGAGTCGATGGCGGCCGAGTAGAAGAGCGGCTTGAAGGACGAGCCGGGCATGAGCTTGGCCATGGTGGCCCGGTTGAACTGGTTGGACTCCTCGAACCTGGACCCGCCTACCATGGCCAGGATGTAGCCCTTCTCGCTGTCCAGGGTGATGAGCGCGCCTTCGACCGTGTTGCGGGCCACGTCCGTCTTCTGGGCGCCGTAGCTGATGTTGGTTGCCAGCTTGAGCGGCTCGATGCCGAACATGAGCGAGAGGGCGTCCACCGTCGGGTTGATCTGCTTGCGGTAGCGCTCCTTGGCCTGGAACTCGACCACGGTCCGCGAGTCCTGCGTGAACACGCCTTCCAGGTTGAAGGCCAGTGCCAGGAACTCGGCCATGGGGGCGTAGACCCGCTCTGCCTCCCCGAGACGCTGGGAGCTGGATGCCAGGTAGTCCTTGTTGACCTGGGCGATGTAGCGGCCCATGTAGCGGTCGGCGATCGCCTGGTAGTCCAGGTCGAGGGTGGTGCGCACGGTAAGCCCGTCGGAGTACAGGTCTATGGAACCGTAGAGCATCTCGTTGAGGAGCTGCTGGCGCACGTACTCGCTGAACCAGGGCGCCTTGTCCTCGCGGTCGTAGTAGGCCGAGGCGGAGGTGCGCGAGTAGTCGTGGTTGTCCCAGTAGGCGGCGTAGGACGCGTCCGCCTCCTCCGCCTCGGCGTAGCCCATGTCCACCATCTTGTCCAGGAGGGCCCGCGAGCGGTCCTGGGATGCCGCCGGGTTGCGCAGGGGATTGTACGCGGTGGGCGCGGAGAAGGTGATGGCCAGGATGGCCGATTCGGCGAGCGTGGCCTCCCGGGCAGAATGCCCGAAATAGTACTGGCTCGCCGCCTCGACCCCGTAGACGCCCGGACCCATGATCATGCTGTTGAGGTAGGCCTCGAGTATCTCCT
>JAKLIU010000231.1 GCA_022709445.1 Spirochaetota bacterium
GTCGACGACGCGCCGGAAGCGGCCGCCCCCCTCCACCCGCGAGCGGGAAGCCGAACCGAAGCAGATGGCCGCGGCCCCGTCGCCGGGCCTGGCGTCGGCCAGGGCGCCCGACGGCAGGAGCATGAGCGGCGTGCCCGGGGCGTAGTGGCTGGGCAGCTGGCCGGGGGCGCGGGGACTGGTGGTCGCGCGGTCGAAGACCTGCACGCCGGGTACCAGCTCGGCGATCGCCTCGACCGGGAGCCCGCCCGGCCTGAGCACCAGGGGCGGGTCGGCCGACAGGTCCAGCACGGTGCTTTCCACGCCCACGGCGCAGGGTCCGCCGTCCACGATGAAGTCCACCCGTTCCCCGAGCTGGGCGGCCACGTGGCCGGCCGTGGTGGGCGATAGGTAGCCGAAGGGGTTGGCGCTGGGCGCGGCCACCGGCACCCCGGCCAGCCTGATGATTTCGCGGGCCACGGGATGGGCGGGGCAGCGCACCGCGACCGTGGGAAGGCCGCTGGTGGCCAGGTCGGGCACGCGGGGAAGCTTGGGCAGGATCAGGGTGAGCGGGCCGGGCCAGAAGCGCTCCATCAGCTCCAGCGTGTGCGCGCGGTGCAGCTCCGCCACCTCGGCGGCCCTTTCGGGATCGGCCACGTGCACGATGAGCGGGTCGAAGGCCGGCCGGTCCTTGGCCGCGAAGATGCGGGCCAGGGCGCGCGGGTTCCAGGCGTCCCCGCCCAGTCCGTAGACGGTCTCGGTGGGCAGGGCGACCAGGAGCCCGTCGCGCAGGGCGGCGGCGGCGGTCTCGAGGTCGCGGCGGGAGGTGCTGAGCATGCGCATGGCCCGATACTAACCCGGACGGGCGGACCGTGTCAGGCCTTGGCGCCCGGGGACCCGTCCAGCCCGGCCCAGCGCGCGGCCTGGCCGGATTCCATCACGGCGGCCTTGGCCAGCACCGCGTCCCTGAGCCCGTCCCGGAAGCGAGCCAGGGCGTCGGCCAGAGCCGGGTCGGAACCGCCCAGGATGCGCGCCGCCAGGAGCCCGGCGTTCCGGCCCCCGTCTATCGCGACCGTGGCCACGGGAATGCCTCCGGGCATCTGCACGATGGACAGGAGGGAATCCAGGCCGTCCAGGGTGGCCGTCCGCACCGGCACGCCTATCACCGGCAGCTCGGTCATGGACGCCGTCATGCCCGGCAGGTGGGCCGCCCCGCCGGCTCCCGCTATGATCACCCTGAGGCCCCGCCCCCGCGCCGAGCGGGCGTACTCCACCATGCGCTCCGGGGTGCGGTGGGCCGACACGATGGTCATCTCCCAGGGGATGCCCAGCTCGTCCAGGATGTCCGCCGCCGGCCGCATGGCCGGCAGGTCCGAGTCGCTGCCCATGATGATGCCCACGAGGGGCCGGTTCGCTTCTCTGCTCATGGGCGGAGTATACAACGCCGCCGCGGCGCGGGTCACGGATTCCTCTCCTGCCCGGGCCGTTCCGGCAGTATTATTGTGCCGATCGGCCGCGCCGGCGAATCGCCGTACGCCGGGCCGGTGGAAAGGATTCCCATGATAGCCTGGTTCACCAACCTCGACCACGCCGCGCAGGCCCTGCTGGCGACGCTCTTCACCTGGGGCGTCACCGCGCTGGGCGCGGGCATGGTGTTTTTCTTCAAGGAAATCAACCGCAAGGTGCTGGACGCTCTCCTGGGCTTCGCCGGCGGCGTGATGATAGCCGCCAGTTTCTGGTCCCTCCTGGCCCCCAGCATCGAGATGTCGGAGTCCATGGGCATTCCCGGCTGGATGCCCGCGGTGATCGGCTTCCTGGCCGGAGGAGCCTTCCTCAAGATCGTCGACAAGGTCATACCGCACCTGCACATCGGCATGGAGACCAAGGACGCCGAGGGCCCCAAGACCCACTGGCAGCGGAGCGTCCTCCTGGTGCTGGCCATCACCCTGCACAACATCCCCGAGGGACTGGCCGTGGGCATAGCCTTCGGCGCCCTGGGAGCCGACATCGAGGCGGCCACCCTGAGCGGCGCCCTGGCCCTTGCCCTGGGTATCGGCCTGCAGAACTTCCCGGAAGGCGCGGCGGTGGCCATCCCGCTCCGGCGGGAAGGCGTCTCCCGGGCCAAGAGCTTCTGGTACGGCCAGCTCTCCGGCGTGGTGGAGCCGATAGCGGGCGTGCTGGGCGCGGTCCTGGTCCTGGCCATGCGGCCCATCCTGCCCTATGCCCTGGCCTTCGCCGCCGGCGCCATGATCTACGTGGTGGTGGAGGAAGTCATCCCCGAATCCCAGGGCTCGGGCAATTCGGACATATCCACCCTGGGAGCCATGGGCGGATTCGCCCTGATGATGTTCCTGGACGTGGCCCTGGGCTGAACGGGTTGACCGAGCCCCGCGGGCGGCGGCATACTGGCCTCGCCCGTAGGGCCTCCCGCGAGAGCGGGGGAAACTATGGACGGGTGACCCGGCGCCAGGCCGGGCAAGAGGGGGAATCCGGTCCGACTCCGGAGCTAGCCCGTAACTGTGTGCGACGACGCCCTCCCGGGCGGCCGTCGCGAGCCAGGATACCCTGCCCGTCCTTCATTCGCACCGGAACGCTTCGTGGTACAGGCGTCGAGCGATAGTCCGCGGCCGCCCCAGGGGCGATCCAGCCGCGGCCCGTCAATCGCAATCCCACCAGAATCGTTCCTCCGCGCCGCGTCCGTGCGGGCCACCGGCCCTCGCGTGCGGGGCGAAGTCCCGGCATCCCGGGACGGAAGGGGGACGTCCATGAGAAGGACTCTCGCAATCATCCTCGCGGCCGCGCTGGCCGCCTCGCCTGCCTTCGCGCAGGCCGTGTCCTTCACCGATTCGCGCGGCGTGACCATCAGCCTGCCGGCCAAGGCCGCCCGCATCGTGTCGCTCTCGCCGGCCATCACGGAGATGCTCTTCGCCGTCGGCGCGGGCCCCCGCGTGGTGGGCGTGACCAGCTACTGCAACTACCCCGCGGCCGCGGACGCCCTGCCCGAGGTGGGCGCCTACTCGCCGGACACCATCAGCATGGAAGCCATCGTCGCGCTCAGGCCGGACCTGGTCCTGGGCGAGCCGCAGATCCACCGCCAGCTGGCCGACCAGTTCAAGGCGGCCGGCCTGCGCTTCGCCGCCCTGGACCTGACCGGTTTCGACGCGGTCTTTTCCGCCATCGAGACGACAGGGAAGGCGGGCGGCGACCAGGCGATGGCGGCCGCGCTCGTGTCGTCCATGAAGGCCAGGCTGGAGGCGGTCCGCGCGAAGCTGGCGGCGGTGCCGGCGGGCTCCCGGCCACTGGTGTTCTGGGAAGTCTGGAACGAGCCCCTGATGACCGCCGGGCCCGGGACCTTCATCGGCATGGTCTTGGAGGCGGCCGGGGCGCGCAACGTCTTCGCGGACCTGGCCGAGGACTGGCCGGTGGTCAGCTTCGAGGCCCTGGTGGCCCGCAAGCCCGACTACATCATGGCCTCGCAGATGCAGGCAGAGCTGCTGACGCCCGAGAAGCTGGCCGCCCGCCCGGGCTGGTCGGGGCTCAAGGCGGTCAAGGAGCGGCGCATCGTCCTCCTGGACGGGGACATCGTCTCTCGCCCCGGACCGCGCTTCGTGGATGCGGTTGAACTGATAGCCAAGGCCCTGTACCCGGGGCTGTTCTGATGCCCGGGCCCTCCGGCATCGCGCCCGTCTCCGGCCTGCGGCGCAACGGGCTCGCCTTCGCGGCATTGGCCGCCGGCCTGGCCGTGGCGGCGGTGCTGGCCCTGGGCCTGGGGGCGGTGCGCCTGTCCCCGCTCGCGGTGCTGGGCGGCCTGG
>JAKLIU010000232.1 GCA_022709445.1 Spirochaetota bacterium
TGCCTCCGCCGAGCACGGAGCCCAGGATGCCTCCGAGCAGTCCGCCGGAAGCCTTGGGCGCGTCCTTGGGAGCCCCGCTCGATGCGCCTTTCTTGGCCATGTACCCGGCAACCAGCATGGCCACCATGGGGAGCATCTTCTTCAGCACCGACGCGTCAACGCCGGTCTTCTTGGCGGCATCGGTGGCGACGGCCCGGCTGACCTCCTTGGTGCCGAAGATGGCCCCGAGCACGCCGTTGCCCTGCTCTATCGGCGTGGGGCTTTTTGAGAGGACAGCATCGGCCAAGGCCCCTCCGCCCAGGGACTGGAGGAGGGAACCCAAGCCCTGCTCCCCGCCTCCCGTGGCGGCCCGTTTCTTGAAGCCCCCGAGTATCGCCGGCAGGAGCGCTTCGGCCCCCGCGACCGCCTGATCCTGACTCAGGCCCAATTCCTTGGCTATCGTGGCGACGCCGCCGGCTTGTTTCAATAAATCCTGTACGTTCATGGCGATGCTCCTTCCCCCGTTTGCGGAATCCGGCAAACAGGCAGGCATACACCATCGGCCCCGGCCCGCCGATTGTCAAGCGCGGCGGGACTCCGCGCCTCTGCATGATCGCTCCGGGGCGGCAGGCGATCACTGGAAACGAAGGCGCATGATCGAATACCGGAAGAAATACTCCGTCTTTTTCGCGCCCAGGATCGTGAGGGATGCATCGGCAGCGTGGATGGCGCCGAACAGGATGAGCTCGGGATCCGGCAGGAGGACCCGTACGCATGCATCGTCCCCGGGCAGGTACCATCCATATCCGGCGCCCGAAACGAACAGGACGCCGGAGCCGCCGTACATCGGGCACAGCACGGCCTTGGCGTCCAGTTCCGAGCTCAGCCTCTCCATGGCGGAAGTATCCGGATCGAACCTGTACAGGACGCCCGTCTGCCCGGCATCGTCCGCGCTCAGGAAGAAACCCGACCGCCCGTCCGGGATCATGGAGGTCACCGAGAAGGCGTACTCGCCCAGTTTCCTCGCCGTCCGGTCCTCGAGCCCTATCTCGTACAACACGGTGCGATCCATGCCGTCGCCGCACGCGACCACGAGGGAGCTCCCGTCGCCGGACAGGTTCAGGAACAGCATTTCTTGCCCGGACGACCAGAGCCGTTCGCGGACCGCGTACCGTTCGTCCATGCGGTATACGCCATACTCGACGCCGTAGCGGCCGATGAAATACGCGCCTCCCTTGCCGTCGAGCACCGGGGAGCCCTGTTGGAACGGGTCGCGGCTCACGTCCCTGACCGCGCCGGTCTCCAGGTCAAGCACCATGATGTCGTCGAGGCATGCGGGCAGGTATACCGACCCTTCGCCATGCTCCCCGGCCGCTTCGTAGTAGTTGCCGGAAATCAAGGCCTGGCCCAGATCATCGGAGAAGGCCGGCCGCGATACGGGAATCCACGCCGACGACTCAATTTCCCTCGAGGCCTCGATGCTCAGGGACACCGCGCGGATCCCGTCGCGCCGGGGAAGGGTGTCCTTGAAGCGTCCCAGCCAGGCGACCGCGTCGGCCAGGAGCGCATCCATGTCCCGTCCGGCCAGGGAGGTGATCCGCTCGTCGAATGGCCGCCCGGTATCGGCGTACAGCAGAGCCGACAGTCCGGCGCGGGAGCCTCCGGCGCATGCCGTGGCGAGGCTTTCGAAAAACCCGAGAGCCAGGTACTTGCTGTACCACCAGCCCGGGCCCGAACCGAGCGCGGAAAGCCGTTCATCGTCCATGGCGGCCAGGCCCGTCCCGAGCCGGCTCTCCGCCATCGGATCGGAGACAAGCTCAAGGTAGGTCGCGTGCAATTCAAGCGCATGCGGGTCGGCGGGCCAGGCGCCGCCCAGGGAATTGTCGAAAAGATGCGCAAGCTCATGGACGAAAAAACTCCGCGCCCGGGCCGCGTCGCGCATGGGTGAAAGCACGGTGATGCGATTGGAGTATGAGCTCGCGTAGCCGGCGAACGAGTTCTGCTCCAGCTGGGCCATGGCCGCGTGGACCTGGCCGTCGTAAAAGAGGATTTCCACCGGATGAGGCAACTCGCGCCCGTATTCCGCCTTGAGGAACGAATACGCGTCCCGGAGCTGCTCGGCGCACTGGCGGACCAGTTTTTCATTCAAGGCGTAGCGATAGGTGAACAGGCCCTCCTGGAAGGACCTCCACTCGAGCGAATGCCACGATGTCGTGTCCGCGTTGTAGAAACCATAGTCTTCGCTTTCGAAGCTCGCGCCGCTCCTGTCGCGCAGGATCCAGCGATAGCGCACCGCTTTTTCATGGGGGAGATCCGCCCTGGGAATCGACACCGTTTCGATGAGGTAGGAGCCCCGCAGATGCACGTCGACTATCTCATGGAGACGGGACGGGGAGCCCTCCGCCTGGTACTCGAGCGCCGCGTAGGAGAAGCCGCCATCCATGGATACGGCGTCGACGTGGAACAGCAGCCAATCCGCCTGGGTCTGGTCCACCTGGGCCTTGTTCACCCGGAACGGGACGGATTCCGCGTTCGCCGGCGCGGCATGGAACGACAGGGCAAGGATGAGCAACAGGTGAAACGCGTGCGCGGTTTTCAAGGCTTCTTCCTTCCGTCCGGCCCGTCCGGCGCCTCGCTCAGGCGGAGTCCCTGAACGCCCCCTGGACCAGGTAGTGAATGATGTAGGTCAGCGCTATGAACAGCGCGAACGCGAAGGAGAACAGGATGGTGGCCGGGTCGGACCAGGTGGCCAGGGCCGCCCGGACCGCCTCCAGCGGATTGAAGACCAGGTCCCAGGAGTTGAAGCGCGAGAATCGGCCCAGGTGTATGCCGAATCCTGAGAGCAGTATCGCCGGCGCCAGGAGCACCCAGCCCGCCACGCGGCCGAAGAGGCGCCTCATGGTGCCGTGGGTCATGTACATGGAGATCAGCCCCAGGTAGTGGCCCACGAAGGCGAAGGCCGAATTGAGCACGATGTCGAACCACAGGAGGTCCACCTCGCTCATCCAGGACGCCGCCGGCGTGCCCAGGTTGCCCCTGCGTATCACGTGGATGAAATCCGTGAATATGTACGGCGCGTTGGGGTAGAAGGCCAGCCAGGCGACGAAGCCTCCCACTCCCCAGGCCACGCTGCGCCGCCGGCTGGAGGCGGCGAACTGGCGCTTGGCGCCGGCCGCCGCGATGAGGACCGGCACCGCGGCCAGGGCCAGGTTCCACACCAGGTAGCCCTGGCTGAACCTGCCGGCGACCAGGTAGCGCAGCACCACCAGGAAGGCCAGAGAGGCGAACGAGAGGATGATGACGAGGCCGAGCCTCGAGGTGCCGTACAGCTTGCGGTTCATCGTTCGCCCGGCGCGCGCGGCGCGCAGCCGGGATTCCTCCTTGGAAAAAGCCGCCGGTCAATCCGGGACCGGACCGCCCGGCGGCTTGTCGTCGATCGTCTACAGGTCCAGGGCCTTCGCGGCTACCTTGGCGCGGGCGTGCTCGATGAAGGCCGCCACGCCCATGGGCGCCAGCTGGGTGCCGTCGCGGAGCCGCGCGGCCACGGTACCCTCGTCGCGCTCCTTGGCGCCCACCACCAGCATGTAGGGGATCTTCTGCCCCTGCGCGTCGCGTATCTTGGCGTTCATGCGCTCGTCCGAGAGCATGGCCCTGGCGCGCAGCCCCGCCTTCTTGAGCTCGGCGGTCACCTTCACGGCGTAGTCGGCGAAATCCGGGCCCACCGGGATGACGGCGACCTGCTCGGGCGCCAGCCACGCCGGGAACGCGCCGGCGGTGCTCTCCAGGTACACGCCGAAGAA
>JAKLIU010000233.1 GCA_022709445.1 Spirochaetota bacterium
ATAGGCCGCCGAGAATTTTACCAGCTCGCTGTCTATGGCTCCGGCCGCCGGGGCGGACGCCAGCTCGTGCGTGATGACGGCGCGCTGATCCGGCTTGTATATCCTGACGAACTTGTCGCCGGCGTGGCAGAGGTGCACGTTGCCGGTCTGCGAGTCGTAGACGCCCATGATGAAAGCCGCGAACAATCCCCTGAATCCGCGCTTGTACAGGAAGTCGTTGATCTTGAACGCGAGCCGGTCCAGCTTGATGCCATCGCGGGCGTAGGACCAGTCCTGGAAGGCGCTGGAGAAGATGGTCGCGACGCCGACCATGATGAGGGCCGCCGGGATGCCCTTGCCGGACACGTCGCACTTGATGAAGGCCCAGTACCGGTCGTCCAGGCGCTGGTAGTCGAAATAGTCCCCCGACACGCCCTTGGCGCCCTCGTAGTAGCCGAAGAACGAGTGGCTGGGTTCGTCCCGCTTGCCGGTGGTCAGTTTCTCGCCCAGGCTGTTGGTGTCCAGCGGTATGAACATCTTCTGGGTTTCCTTGCCCAGGGTGAGGAACTCCGCCTCGTTCGCCGCCACCACCAGGCCCAGGGTCATCTCGTTGATGGTCGTCGCCAGGGTGGCCAGCTCGTCCTTGCTCTTCACCTCTATGGAGAAGTTGGACAGGTCCCGCTTGTCCGGCGTGTCCCTGATGGTCTCTATGCCCTTCACCAAGGCGCGTATCGGGTTGATGATGATGCCCGACAGTATGAAGGATCCGGCCACCCCTATGCCCAGGGCGATGGCCGCCACGATGACGATGCTGCGCACCAGGGTCTCCCGAGCGTCGCGGACCTGGGCCACGATCAGCTCGGTGGACACCGCGAGGCGCACCATGCCGCGGTAGAAGACCGGTTGTCCGGGTATGTCGAAGAGGATGGGCTTGTAGAAGATGAACTCGCCCGACTCCAGGGACAGCCTGCCGGCGTCGAAGGCGGGGATCGACGAGACGGACAGGTCGGCCAGCTTGCCCAGTTCCTGCTTGATCTCGGCGGTGTAGCGCACGTTCTGGGCAGCCAGCTCTTCCACCCGTTCCTGGCTGGCGGCGTCGAGCCTGGTGGCCAGCTGGCCGACCTCGGCCAGGATGCGCTGCCGTTCCTCGATCAGTGGGCCCACGGCCTCCCTGGCCTTGGCGTCCAGCTCGGCGGCAATCGCGGGGATGGAGGGACTGAGCTCGTCGTCCAGGAACGAGCCGCCGGGCACGAGTTCCTGCGTGTCGATGCGCGAGAGAATCCCGGCGTCGTTGGAGGCCCACACGACGTCCGGGTCGGTGTTGGCCTCGGTGCCGAAGCCGGTGATGGTGATGTAGTTGGCGTCCTTCATGGCGGAGCTCTGGGCAGGCACGAAGGACAGCTCCAGGGCGTTCTTTCCGGGCAGGTACGCGCGCCCGCCGGCGGCCGCGCTCTCCAGGAGCACCTTCGCCTGGCGCTCCAGGCCATCTGCCAGGGTCCGGCTCTGGGATCGGATCATCTGAACGGCCAGCGGGACGGACACCAGCGCCACCACGAACATGACCAGCAGGCTTATGGTGAGGGCGAACTTGGCCGTGAGGCCGGCTCCCTTTCGTATCGCCGCCTTGGCGGCGCGTTCGCGTTCCTTGACGGGCATGGGTTTTCCTTCCAGCAGCGCAAGCGCTTCCATGCGTATGGTTTTCCCCTCGGCCAGGACCAGCGTCACCTGCCTGAGCGACAGGATCATGCCGGCCAGGGGAAGCGCCAGCGCGATGAACATGAACAGGGTCCCGAGGTCCACGAGCGAGCGGGGCGCGCTTTCGAAGACCCAGGACGGCTTCCAGGGCGGGCCGATCTGGCCGAATTTCACGGTACCCGCGTCATCCACCGATATGAGCGGCCTGGTGAAGTACCAGCCGCGCAGGGGGTGGAACAGGCCCACCCGCCACTGGCCCTTGGGCAGATCGGAGGCTTCCGCCCCCTCGATCAGCCGGTCCGAGTGTATGTCGAAGCCGCCGGCGGCCAGCTCGAAACTGCGCTCGTAGGGTTCCTTGCCGTCGTCGTCGATGACCAGGCGGGTGACCGGGCCGTCCTCGGAGAAGCCGCGCCCCAGGAGGCGCAGGCGCAGCGTGCCGAAGTCGTCGCGTTCCGAGCGGAGGTCCGACACCAGCGTGTACGGGATGAACTTGTCCGCTCTCAGGATCACGCGGGCTGCCGGGCCGATGTTGCCGGTACGGTCGACTGCCGCCACGGAGAAGGCCCAGTAGCCGTCGTCCAGGTTGGAGAAGTCCGCCCGGGCCGCGGCGGTGCGTATCGCCGGCGCGGGTTCCGCCGGAGCGCGCGCGGTCCACAGTCCCGTTTCGTAGTCCGTCGCGGGCCCCATGGCGTAGGACGCCGCCGGCAGGGACGAATCCGCCGGCGGGCGCTTGCGGGCAGGCGGCCGGTCCAGGGGGCCCAGGAACTCCAGGATCCAGCTGTACCCGGCCACGTCCGGTTCCGGCGGGGCGTCCCAGGCCATGGCGAAGCTGCTGGAGGCGAGGAAGCCGTCGGCGCTCGCCGCGGGAGGCAGTGGAACCGGGGCGGAAGGCGGAGTGGTGTCGCGCAGGTAGCGCAGCCTCGAGGCTGCGGACCAGTTCCCGGCGAAGTCCACGGCCTTGATGGAGAAGAACCAGTCCCCGTCCTCGGTGGCTTCCACCGTCGCGCGGGTGACGGCCTGCAGGGCCATCATGGTCTCCTCCGGCTCGGCCGCGGGATCCCGGCTCCAGAGCCAGGAGTAGCCCATGATGCCGGACGAATCCTCGGGCACGGTCCAGCGCAGGGTTGCCCGGGAGCCGCGAGCGGCCACGCCGGGGGTGAAATCCGCCCCCGAGAGCGCGGGCGCCTGCGCGGTCTTGTCCGGCAGCAGGGCGGTGACCGAGACGGAGCCGCCGGAAGCGGCTTGCCAGAAGGCCCAGAGCGCGTCGCCCGAGTACACCGCGCGCCCGGCGGTGGCCGTGCCGGATGAACGCGGCGACAGGAGCCGCTCGTTCCAGATGAAGCCGTCCTTGAAGGCGGCATAGACCCTGAATTCACCCGTGCGGTTGTCGAACCAGCTGAGGGCCGGCTGGCCCCCGGCCTCGAAGAGTCTGGGCTCCTGGGCGTCGGCGGCTCCGCCGGTGACGCGCTCAGCGCTGGAGGCGACCACGGTCCCCGTCGCGGGATCCATCCGGGCGACCCAGGCCTGGGGCTTGCCGGAAAGCACGCCCCGCTCCCAGGCCAGCCAAAGCTGGTCCCCGATGAGCGACAGGTGGGGGCGCTGGTTGTCGTACGGGTCGGCGCTCGCCTGCCCTCCGCGCGGATCGATGAAATCGGTGGCCCGCCGCGGCGCGCTCCAGCTGTCGCCCCCGTCGGCGCTGAGGCTGGAGAACAGCTGGAAGGTGTTCCGCTCGCCGGCCCGCGACTGGAACAGCACCAGGTCGACGCCCCCGAGGCTGACGGCGACGGGCAGGAAGCTGGAGCCGAAACCGGCGTCCTCGGGAATGAACGGTTCGAAGCCGGACCAGGAGCGGCCGTCCGCGGAACGGGAGAGGAGTATCGCCAGGGCCTCGGTGTTGCCTTCCCGGTCGGTGCGGCCCTGCAGGGCGAACACGTACCAGCCGCCCCCGGAGCGCTGGTAGACGCGCGGCGTGACCACCGGAGCGTCCGATTCCAGGGTGCCGGCGCGCGGGAAGCTCCTCCCGCCGTCGGTGGATACGTGGATAGCCACGGTCCGTTCCGTGGAACTGGCGGCCACGGCGATGT
>JAKLIU010000234.1 GCA_022709445.1 Spirochaetota bacterium
CAGATCGAGCAGCTGGTCCTGAACCTGGTCATCAACGCGGAGCACGCGATGACCGTCATGCGCCCCTCGGGGGAGAAGCGCGGCGGGGTCATACGGCTGGGCATCCACTCCCTGACGCCCGACCGGGCGGCCATCGCGGCCAACCCGGGGGCGGCCGAGCGCGAGTACTGGGCCCTGACCGTGTCCGACCAGGGCGTTGGCATACCGCGGCACATCATGAACCGCATCTTCGACCCGTTCTACACCACCAAGCAGCACGACTCGTCCAGCGGCCTCGGGCTGGCCATGGTCCACGCGATAGCCAGGCAGCACGGGGGCTTCGTCACGGTGAACTCGGAACCGGGCGCCGGCGCCGAATTCTCGATCTTCCTGCCCGTCGACCGGGGAACGGTACCCGAAGCCGGCGACCGGCCCGCCGCGGGCAGGAAATCGGGCCTGGTGCTGGTGGCCGACGACGACGAGATACCGCGCGACACAGCCGCGGCCATCGTGCGCGCACTGGGCTACGAGGCGGTGGTCGCCTCCTCGGGACTGGAGGCGATGCGGCTGTTCGCCGCCCGGCCCGCCGACTGGACGGCCGCCGTGCTGGACATGAGGATGGGGGAGCTGAACGGGGACGAGACGGCCACCATGATGCGCGCGCTCAGGCCGGAACTTCCGGTGGTGATCGTGAGCGGCTTCCACAACGACAGCGAGCGGCGCGAGCGGCTCGAGGCGGCCGGCTTCGTGCTCCTGGACAAGCCCTACACCATCGCGGAACTGGGCCTGGCCGTGGAGCGCGCCACGGGGGACCCGGTCAGCCGTCCCGCGACAGGATCGTGAAGCGGCGCACGGCGCTTTCCCCGTTGCCGTCCACCACGCGCAGCTCGTGCTCGCCGGGTGCGGGCCTGGCCTCCACCCGGTGGTCCCCGACCGTCTCCCCGAGGTAATCGCCGTCCAGGTGCCAGAACAGGCGCGCCGCCCGGTCGCGGTGAGCCGCCCGGAACACGGTCATCCCGGGCAGGCCGTCGAGCTCGACGGGCACGTAGATGGATGCTCCCTCCTCGGGCGAGATGAACTCGACGGATCCGGAACCCGCAGGCGCGCAACCGGGCAGCCACGGAGGCAGCGGCCGGTAGTCCATGCTGGAACGGCGGTAGTACCATTCCATCGCAGGTGGCAGGACGAAGCGCTTCTCGACGACCAGGCCGGCGTCGCCCGCGCACTCCGCGCTCACCCTCCACTCCCCGTCCGCCGACAGGTGCGCGAGCATGCAGTATGGGCAGGCCAGGTCCACGACCGCGCCGGCCGGCACGAACTCGCGGACGGTGGCGGCGCAGTCCGGCCCGGCGGCGTAGCCGGAAGCCGCGCACACGGTCACCGCCTCGAGTTCCCCGCGGGGTTCCGGGAACCAGGCCGAGCGCGGCAAGAGGCCGAACAGCTCGAACATCAGCGGCGCGGCCGCGTCGGTCCCCTTCAGCTCCGGGCGCCCCGTCCCGCTTGCGTTGCCGACCCACACGCCTACGGCGTACTCAGGAGTCACGCCGATGGCCCAGGCGTCCCGCGAGCCGAAACTGGTGCCGGTCTTCCAGGCCACCCGGAGGGAACTGGCGTACTCCTGCCAGGCGGCCTCGTCGCCGGGCCGGCCCAGCTTGACCAGGGCTTCCAGCGTCAGCCAGGCGGCCGCCCGCGAGAAGGGGGCCCCGGCATCCACCGGGCCGATCACCCCGCCCGGGCCCACCCTCCATCCGTAGCCGAGCACGGTCCCGCCCCGCTCCCCGACGCCCTCCCGTCCCAGGGCCATCCGCCCCAGGCTGGCGTAGGCGGCGGTCGCGTCGGTGAGCCTGGCTTCCGCGCCGCCCAGGATGAGCGTGAGCCCGTAGTCCGCCGGCGCCCGGACCAGGGTGCCGAACCCCAGCCGCCCGAGGAGGCTCGCGAAGCGTTCCACCCCGTACCCGCGCAGGAGGCGCACGAAGGGCACGTTGAGCGAGCGGGCCAGGGCCTCGTCGGCGCGCACCGCGCCCGCATAGGTCTTGAGGTTGTTCTCCGGGCTGTAGGAGCCGACCCGGGTGGGGATGTCGGGCACCAGCCGGCCCGGGGTCAGTTCGCCCGTATCCACCATGGCGGCGTACAGGAAGGGCTTGAGTATGCTGCCGGAACTGCGGGGAGCCGCGGCGCAGTCCACCATGCTTGCGCCGTCGAGGCCTGCCGACGCGACGTTCCCCACGTACGCTGCCACGCTGCCGTCCGCCACGCGCAGCACCACGGCCGCCAGGTTCGCGATACCGTGCGGAGCCAGCCTGGATGCATGGCGCTCGGCCACCGCGACCGCCCGCGACTGGAGGGCGTGGTCCAGGGTGGTATCGACCCTGCCCGCGGGGGCCTTGGCGACAAGGTGCGGAGCCAGTGCGGGCATGGACCTGGGTTCCTGCGGCACGCTCTCCATCATGGTCGCTTCCAGCTCCCCGGCTGACAGCAGCCCGTCCCTGGCCAGCCTGCGCAGCAAGGCGTCGCGCTTGTCCGACAGGTAGGCGGGCGAGCGGCCGGGATGCACCGCGCCCGGATTGTTGGGCAGGACCGCCAGGACGGCCGCTTCCGCCCAGGTGAGCGACGACAGCGTCCGCCCGAACCACCTGAAGCCCGCCGCTTCCAGGCCTACCACGTTGCCGCCGAACGGGGCGCTCGCGGCGTAGCGGGCCAGGATCTCGTCCTTGCGGTGAAACAGCTCCAGGCGCAGCGCGGACCAGAGCTCCGCCAGCTTGGCGGACAGCACCCGCCGCACCGGGTCGCGCGACAGGCGTGCGGCCTGCATGGTCAGGGTGGAGCCGCCGGAAACGATGCGGCCGGATCGCAGGTTGTCCCGGGCGGCGCGGAGTATGGCCAGCGGGTCGAAGCCGGCGTGGCCGAAGAAGCGCTTGTCCTCGTAGGCCGCCAGGGCGGTCACGTACCGTTCCGGCAGGGGCTGCCCGGACGGGGCGAAGCGCCACTGGCCGTCCGATGCCACCGAAGCGCCCAGGAGCTCGCCGCCCCGCGCGTAGAGCGCGCTGGAGTACGGACCGGACCTGGCCGGAGCCGGATCCACCAGGGTCAGGGCGGCGGCGAAGGCCAGGGAGCCGGCCAGGGCGGGGGCCAGGGCGGGAGACAGGGCGGCCCCCAGGGCGATCGCCAGCCCCCGTCCCGCCTTTTCCAGCGCCGCCTGGACATGGCTGGCGGCCAAGCCATATGCCGACCGCAACGCCGCCCCGGCGCGCCGCCACGAGCGCCGCCAGGGGCGGCGCCCGTGGCGATGCCCGTGGCGATGCCCGTGGCGGGGGCTCACGGCTTCAGGTTCCTGATGTTCGGCGTCGTCGCCGGGACGGAGGCGGCGGGCATGGAGCCCGGTCGCGAGAGCTTGCGCCCCGGTATGGAAGCGAACACCTCCGGCTTGTACATCGCCTCGGCGCTGATGGCCGGGAGGAAGAACTCGCCGTCGTAGGTCTTGTTCAGGTAGAAGCGGTAGCGCTTGATCTCGGACCGCGCCAGGTCAAAGTAGGTCATGATGCGGTCGTCGCGTATGTCCTGGTAGTCGAAGGGCGACAGGCTGGCGGTCCCCGAGTCGTCCCCGGAGCGGCCCAGCCTCAGGTTGGCGATCTCCCAGCCGGAAGGCGCGCGGAAGGTGAGCGCCACGTCGGAAAGCTCCAGCCCCGTGACGTTGCGCGCCGACACCTCGACCACCAGGTCCTGGCCCAGGGGCACGCGGTCCGGGTCCACCGAGGCCTCGCCG
>JAKLIU010000235.1 GCA_022709445.1 Spirochaetota bacterium
GGTGTACCCGATCCGGCGCTTTTTATCAATATAATCCCCCGGAGGTTTGCCCATGCCCGCTCATCGTGGTACTATTGAACCCATGGCTTGTTACCGGACTGCTCCGGGGAGCCGAAAAAACCCGAGGAGGATCGCATGGAACCAGGCAGATTCGCGATCGCGGCGCTCGCCGCGGTCCTGGCGCTCGCGGGCTGCGCGACCAAGCCATCGCCGCAACCCGAACCCGAGCCGGATACCACGCCCGTCACCCCGGTGGTGACCGAATCTTCGATCACCCGGGAATCCCTGGAGGCCCTGCACGCCCAGGTGCTCGCCGCCCGCAAGGAAGCCTTCGACACGGGCGCCAAGGACTCGCTCGCGGAAGACTACGCCGCTGCCGAGGGACGCTACGTCGCCGGCAAGACCGCCCTGGACGCGGATGCGCGCGAGACGGCCCAGTCTGAGCTGCAGGCCGCCCTGCCCCTGTTCAAGGACCTGGCGGACCGCGGTTCCAGGCTGGCCGTCGAAAAGGGCAAGCTCGACGCCGTAGCCGCCCGCGACCGGGCCGTGGCCGCCGACGCCGCCGCCCGCTCCCCCGACGCTTTCGCGGCCGCCGAGGCCGCGCTGGCGGAAGCCGAGGCCGCACTGGCCGCCGGGGACCACCGCGCCGCGAACGCTGCCTACGCCCGCGCCATCGCGGCCTTCGACGCCGCCGAGAAACGCTCACGCGCCGCCCTGGTCAAGGCCCGCATCGACGGCCTGGGCTTCGGCCCGCTGGACGCCGGCAACTACGCCCTGGCCGAGGAGAAATTCGCCGCCGTGAACGCCAAGGCGGCCGAGGATCCTGCAGCCGCGGACGACGCCGCCGCCGAGGCCCTCCTGCGCTACAACCTGGTCCTGTCCAAGGGCTGGGAGATGTCGGCCACCGGCAAGCGCGACCTGGCGGAGCGCTACAAGACCGACTCCGAGGGCATCAAGGCCCAGGTGGCGCTCAAGGCGGACTACGAGGCCGCCAAGGCCGTCTGGGACGAGGCCATGTACGAGTACGCCGCCGGCAGGCACGAGGCGGCCACGCCCCTGTTCGCCCGGGCGGAAGAGCTCTTCAAGGCCGTCTGGGAAGCCGCCGCGGCCAAGCGCGCCGCCGCGGAGCAGGCCATCAAGGACGCCACCGCGAGCGCCGAGCAGAGCGCCAGCACCGCCCAGATGGGCGACATGATGCTCTCCACGGAGGCCGAAGAATGAAAAAGCTCATCATCGCCTCGATCATCCTGCTGGCCCTCGGCGCCGCCGCCTTCGGGCAGACCCTCACCGACAATTCCTACTACCGCAAGAGCGTGGAACTGAGGGACCTGGCCAAGACCGCCTTCGACGAGGGCGACTACGACGCCGCCGCCGACTACGCCGCCCAGTCCCAGGAGTACGCCCGGCTCTCGGACGAGTACGTGGCCTACATGCTGTCCATGGACGCGGCCAACGAGGCCATCAAGGCCGCCCAGGAGCGCCTCGACTGGGCGGAGGGCATACAGGCCAGGCGCCGCTTCGCGGAGGACTTCCTGCAAGCGGAGGCCAGGCTGGCATCCGCCAAGGCCGCCTACGCGGAAGAGCGCTACGTGGACGCCAAGTCCGACGCGGAGATGGTCCAGTTCCTGCTCATGGGCGTGACCGAGGGGACCGACCTCCCGGCCAGCTACACGGTGCGCGAATTCCCGGTGCAGACGGACTGCCTCTGGCGCATAGCCGCCCTGCCCTTCGTCTACAACGACCCGCTCAAGTGGCCGGAACTCTACCGCGCCAACAAGGCCCGGCTCCCCGACCCGTCCAACCCTGACCTGGTCAGGCCGGGCACCGTCCTGGTCATCCCCTCCCTGTCCGGCGAGTACCGCTGGGGCGCCTGGGAAGAGGGCGTCCAGTACCCTGTGTACGGCGCTGCCCAGTAATCACCGTTCTCCATGAAATGGCGAAGGCCCCCGGAACCGCGGTTCCGGGGGCCTTCTTTTCCATGCATCAGGCTCAGTCCCGCACGGAAGGGCGGACGATTGCGAAGACCCTCGCATCAGCCTCGTCCTTGCCCTCGTCTTGACTCTGTGTCTCTGTGCCTCTGTGGTTTAATTTCCGGAACGCCCCGATCAGAGCAGCTCCGGACCGCGGGCGTAGAACACCCCGAGGGCAGATATCATTGAATCGTGGTCGAAGCTGCCGGCGGTCTCGCGGGCGGCGTGCATGGCCAGCATGGGCACGCCCACGTCTATGGTGCGGGCGCCCAGGAGGGCGGAGGACACCGGGCCTATGGTCGAGCCGGGGACCAGGTCGGCGCGCATCCTGAAGCGCTGGCAGGGCACGCCGGCCTCCTCGCAGCAGGCGCGGAAGGCCGCCTCGCCCAGGGCGTCGGTGGCGTAGCGTACGTTGGCGTTTGCCTTGATGGCCGGGCCCTTGTTGAGCACCGGGGCGTATTCCTCGTCGAACTTGTCCGCGTGCGAGGGGTGCCAGCCCTGGGCCCCGTCCACGGACACGTTGAGCGAGCGGGAGAGCGCGCGCCAGGCCGCCTCGGGGCCGGAGCCCGCCAGGGCGCAGATGCGGTCGACCAGGTCGCGCAGGAAGGACGAGTCGGCGCCGCGCGCCGTGCCCGAGCCGATCTCCTCGTTGTCGAACAGGACGGCCACCTGCGTGTGCCTGGCCGGACCCGACGCCGTGAAGGCCGACAGGATGGCGTGGCAGCCCTCCAGGTTGTCGATGCGCGGGGCCGACACCAGCTCGCCCTCGGCGCCGAACAGGAAGGACGGGGCGGCGTCCACGAAGCCCAGGTCGGCCGCCAGGATGTCGGCCGGCGCGACGCCCAGCTCCGCGGCCAGGGTCCTGAGCGCCCAGGACTGGGCGGGCGCCTCGCCGGGGGCCGCCGTTCCGGGCCGGGCGGACACCAGGGGCAGCAGGGCCGAGTTCATGGGATACTCGACGCCCTTGTTCATCTCGCGGTTGAAGTGTATGGCCAGGTTGGGTATGACGGCCACCGGCCGGTTGAAGTTCACGAGGCGCGATTCGGGCCGGCCGCCCTCTCCGCGCACCACGGCCCTGCCCGCCAGGGAGAGGGGCCGGTCCAGCCAGGTGGCGTGTATGGGACCGCCGTAGGCCTCCACGGCCACGCGTTCCACGCCCCGCGCGACCACGGATTTCTCAAGGCGCGCCCGGAGGCCGGGGAAGTCCGTGTGGGCGCCCGCGAGGGCGAAGCCCGTCTCCTGCACGGGCTCGGTCCCCAGGCGGAAGGCCGCCAGGGACGCTCCGTCCCGCACCAGGCAGTAGGCTTTGCCGGGCTGGAGTTTCCACTCCTTCCGCTCGTCCAGGCGGACGGCGCCGGCCGCTTCCAGCATGGCCGCGGCCGTCTCGACCGCGTGGAAGGCGCTCGGGGAGGCGTCGATGTACCGGCACAGGGCGTTCGCGCGCGTGGTGTCCATGGGAACTCCGGGGAATCGGGATGGTGGCTGGATTATAGCACGGAGGAACTTCTGGAGCGCAATCCCCGGATGGAGAAAAACGCGTCCACCAGGGCGGCGCGCACCTCGCCCAGGGTGGCGGCCCGCTGGGCACCCTCGCCGCTGCGCTCGGCCAGCAGGGTGTCCATCACCTCGGCCAGGTTGAGCCCCCGGTCCTTGACCAGGTGGCGCACGCGCAGGAGCAGGGCTATGTCCGACGCGTGCCACTCCCG
>JAKLIU010000236.1 GCA_022709445.1 Spirochaetota bacterium
CCACGGTGCGGTTGGCGGCCAGCAGGGGGCGCGCATCCGGCTCCGCCGGCGGCGTCCTGAAGCGGTCGGAATAGTCCCGCTTGACCAGCAGTTCCACCCAGTTGAAGTCGGTCCACAGATCCTGGACGTAGTAGGGACCGGACAGCAGGGCGGATTCCAGCGACTTGGAGATCTCCGATTTGCCGCCGCCGGAGACCGTGCAGGGCTTGTGGCACAGGAGGCCCTCGGCGGCCGTGCCCACGAGTCGCCAGGAGCCGGTGACGGGGTGGCGGTCCAGGCTCACCTGGTAGCCCGTGGGATGGACGTAGACCTCGTCGGGCAGCACCCTGAGCTCCTGCCTGGCCCCGTCGGCGGTCCAGGTCGCCTTCTGGTCGTCCAGGGAGATGACGGCGTCCTCCGGCAGGTAGACCACGTTGGGGAAGAGCCGGTCCACCGCGTAGCCCTCGGGCCTGGGTTCCACGCGCTCGCCCAGGAGGCTCAGGGTGTCCTCGAAGGTCTGGCCCTTGGAGTTCAGGTTGGTGTCCGGCACGAAACGCGTGCCCAGGTTGAATCGGGGGATGACCAGGGCCCCTCCGGCGTGCTCCTCCTCGGTCTGCCCCAGCAGGTTGGACGAGAAGGATATGTGGGTCTTCACTTCCTTCTTGGAATAGCCGAAGTAGTTGTCCGCTATGATGGTGACGATCACGCCGCGCCGGTCGCGGGCGCAGATCTTGAAGGGCTTGCCCTCGTTGTACTTCTCGGCGGGGTCGGTCCAGCACATGCCGTCCCGCCGCTGCCTGTCGGTGGCGTCTTCCCGGCGGGGGAGCCCGAGTTCCCGCTTGGTCAGGTTGACCAGGTGGGTGGCGAGGATGATGCAGCCGGAGTGGCCCGTCCAGTGGAGCGGATCCAGGGCCGCGTCGTTCTCGGCCACGTAGGGGTCGCCGGAATTGCCGAAGATGCTCTCCACGAAATCCAGGTTGGCGGCCAAGGAAGCCGGGGCGAAGACCCGTGTCTCCATGGACAGCTCGGGCGAGTGGCCGGCGACTTCGGGGCGCACCATGGGCCTCAGGAGCAGGGACAGGAAGACGGTCGCGGGCTCGGGTTCGCCGGCGGTGAAGGGCAGGACCAGCATGTCCCTGGGCGGCTGGAAGGCGGCCTTGAGGAGCCGGGCGAAGGCGAGCCTGGGCACGGCTTTCTTGTCCGGTGGGACGGGCAGGCCGCCCTCGGCGACGTGGAACACGCCCTGGGTGGTGCGGCGGTCGTTGGCCGGATTGTGCAGCACGCCGTTGCGGACGCGGTAGGACGACATGGTCGTCGACTTGTAGTCGGACGCGTCCGGCGGCAACGCCAGTTCCCGGGCCATGCCGTAGCGGTCCAGCACCAGGGTGCGCGAGGGCAGGCGGGGAATGTCCTCCGCCGGGAGGCCTTCCAGGAAAGCTTCGATGAAGGCCTGGATGCGCGCGTCGGCCGGCGGCAGGTAGTCGGCCAGGAGCCGTCCGCGTTCGCGGTAATTGGCCAGCATGTCCCTGGCCAGGTCCAGGAAGGCGGTGCCCTCCCGGGAGTACACCGGCAGGCCCAGGCCCGCCAGCTTCAGGTTGATGTAGGCCATCAGCCTGCCGTGCTCGCGCTCGGACAGTCGATCCAGAGCTATCCCGAAATCCCGCTTGACCGGCATGGTTCCCCCCGGGTGAATGCGACGATGGTCCGGAACCGGCGGCGCCCACCGTGAGGCGCGCCGCCGTCCCCGAGCTATCCTAGTATCAATGGAGGATTTTTTCCAGACCGGGCTTTCCGGCGGCGGCCGCCTCAGCGGAGCGAAACGACCACGGTTTCCTTTCCATCCACCGTCTGCCTGAGCGCCGCGAGCCTGCCTTCCTGCTCGAGTTCCCGCGCGATGGTGACCACGGCCAGCTGGGCTTCCTCCATGGCTTCTCCGACGGGATCCTTGCCGGCCATCCTGGGATGGAGGTCCGCGGATACTTCCGGCGGGAGGAGTCCCAGTATGCGCTCGCGGACGGAGACCCAGGTGCCGGCAAGGGCGGCGGCGAGATCATCGGGATCAGCCCTGGCCGCCACGGCGGCCATCGCCCCCGGGTCGAAGAGGCTGAGGTCCTCGAAGACGAACATGTGCCGCTTGATGCGCTCGGCCAGGTCCGGGTCCGACGAGTCCAGGGACCGGATGAGCCTGCCCTCCACGTAGCGGTCCGACAGGTTCAGGATGTTGATCAGCTCCCGGAAGCCCAGCTGCGGGCCGTAATCCGCCAGGAACTCGCGGCCGCCCTCCTCGGCGCCGAGCGATGCGATCAGCGCCTCCCCGAAGCGGGCGCCGGCCGCGGCCGAAGCCGCGAACGCCGCCTGGGCGGACAGGGACAGCCGGGCGAACACCCGCGCGGCGCGGCGGGTCATTTCCACGTTTTCCATCACGTTCTCCTTGATCGATTCGAAGGTGCGGGGGTCGACGAGGGCGGCGTCGGCGAAACCGGGCATGGCCCGGGCCAGCTTGAGCCTGGCCCGGTGCAGCCTGCCTTTCGCTGATCCGGGACTGCATCCGGCGGCGGCCGCCAGCTCGGCGACGGACAGCCCGGCCCAGTAGCGCAGCCGGATCAGTTCCCGGTCAGGCGCCCCGAGCGAGGCCAGGGCAGCCAGCATTGCCCGCTCGTCGTCCCCCGGTCCCGGTGACTCCCCCCGCCAGGGGGAATCCTCGTCCAGGGGCCTGAAGCGGCGCCGGCTCGCGGCGTTCTCCGAGAAGTGCCGCCTGAGCTCGTTGCGGCAGATGGCGAAGAGCCACGGGCCGAAGCGTTCCGCGTCCCTCAGGGACCGCAGCCCCAGGCAGGCTTTGACGAACGCATCCTGCGATAGCTCTGCGGCTGCATGGGCATCCCCCGACCGGGACATGAAGTACCCGAAGACCCGCCGCTCGTACGCCGCGACCAGGTCCCCGAACGCCCCGCCGTCGCCGGCCTTGGCCGCCCGTACCGTTTCCAGGGAGTCCATCGCGTCCATCGTCCTTGTCGACCTCCGCACTATAGATCGTGGATACGGGGAAAGGTTCGCGCAAATCGGCGGAAAAAGCATCATGTCGGATGAAAAAAAGGGGAACCCCGGCTGGGATTCCCCGTTTCAAGGATGTCGGCCGCGGAGCCGGTCAGGGCTTGCGCTTGGCGGCTTGCACCGGCTCGCGGGTGGCCAGGGTGGCCAGCACGCGCTTCTCGTCGTACATGAGGAAGAGGACCATGCCGATGGCGCAGAACACGGCGGCCACGACGGCCGTCAGCCTGACGCCCAGGGTGCCGGTGAGCGCGCCTCCGGAAGACAGGTCTGCCACCACCAGGTCGCCGGCGGCCCGGGTATCCGCACCGATGAGGAGCAGGCTGGGTATGACCAGTCCCGCCACGGTCTGGCCAAGCTTGGACATGAAGGTGCGCGCCCCGAAGAAGATGCCGGACTTTGAGTCGCCGGTCTCGATGGCGTCGGCCTCCGCGATGTCCGAGACGATGGCGTTCTGCACGATGCCGAAGATGGCCAGGGGGACGGCCGCCAGGACCACCACCAGGATGCCCTGGGCGGCAGCCGGCAGCGGGTACAGGCCCAGGAAAGCCGCGTAGACGAACACCCCGATGAACCAGATGAAGGCCGTCACGAGGAGGGGCTTCTTCCCCAGCTTCCTGGCCGCCAGGTTGACCGGGATGTAGAAG
>JAKLIU010000237.1 GCA_022709445.1 Spirochaetota bacterium
GTTCGGGGATCCGGAAGCTGGGCGCCAAGCTGCTGCGGGAACCGGGCCCGAGGGAGATGGTCCTGCTCCTCACCCATTCCCACTGGGACCACCCGGCAGGCTTCCCGTTCTTCCGGCCAGCCTTCGTTCCCGGCACGACCATCTCGCTGTGCGGCGGCGCCGACGCCCAGGATTCCATCCTCAAGAGCCTGCAGCATGAGATGGAGCCCCCGTACTTTCCCGTCGACATGAGCGCGATGAAGGCCGCCTTCGTGAAGGGCTGCCGCTGCGGCAGGGCCGAATGCGCGCATAAGCTTCCCGGGGTGAGGAGCGCGCATGCCTGCGACTCCATCCCCTTGAGCCATCCGAATGGGGGCTACGGGTACCGGATCTCCGCCAAGTCCGGCAAGGCCTTCGTCCTGCTCACGGACAATGAGCTTGAGTACCGGCATGAGACCGGCCGCAGCCGGGACGACTATGTGGAATTCTGCAGGGGGGCGGACCTGCTGTTCCATGACGCCCAGTACACTACCGAAGAATATGAAAAGACCAGGACCTGGGGGCACTCCACCTTCAAGGCGGCGGTGGATTTTGCGATCGAGGCCGGCGTCCGGCGCCTGGGCCTCCTGCACCACGACCCGGACAGGACCGACGATGAGATCGACGCCATTGTGCGCTGGTGCCGGGACTGCATACGGGAAAAGAACAGCGCTCTGGAATGTTTTGCCTGCGCGGAAGGCCTGACGCTCGAGGTGTGACCGATAGCTGCCCGGACAGCAAATCAGACCACAGAGACACAGAGGCACAGAGGGAAAAAAAACGAGGCCAGGGACAATCGCCAAAGCGTCGTCCCCAGCCCCGCTTTCGCCCTATTCTCTGTGTCTCTGTGCCTCTGTGGTTAGCCTTTTGTTCGCCGCCTCTCACGCCTTCTTCAGCGCGACCTTCCAGGCAAGCTCGCCGGCTTCCACTTCGCTCATGCCGGGCAGCTCTTCCCAGACCGCGGACACTGCCAGGGTCTCGCCGGCTATGAACTGCCCGAAGGCGTCGAAGGCCCGCTTGAGTTCAGGGGCGCCGTGGACGGACAGCTCGATGCGGTCGGTGACCGCGAGCCCCGAGTCCTTGCGCAGGGTCTGCACGCCGCGCACCAGGTCGCGGGCGTTGCCCTCGTCCAGGAGGGCCTGGCTTATCTCGGTGTCCAGGGCCACGGTCAGCGTGCCCTCGTTGATCACCTTGAGGTTGGCCTTCTCTTCGCGGCGCACGTCCACCTTGTCCTTGGTGATCTCGATCGAGCGGCCGGCCACCTCGATGACCAGGGAGCTGCCTTCCAGGAGGCGCGCTATCTGCTTGCCCGAGAGCAGTTCGATGAGCCCGGCGCCTTCCTTCATGTCCTTGCCCAGTTCCTTCCCGAGTACGCGGAAGTTGGCCTTGGCCGAGTAGCTCACGAGGTCTTCCTCGTCGTCGCGGAAGATGACGTCCTTCACGTTGAGCTCGTCGCGGATGATGTCTTCCATCTCGATGAGCACGGCGCGCTCGCGGGCGTCGCGGGTCACGAGCTGCACGGAGGCCAGGGGCTGGCGTATCCTGAGCTCGTGCTGGTAGCGGAGCGCCCGTCCCATGGACACGGCCTTGCGCACCGCGGCCATCTTCCATTCCAGTTCCTCGTCGCGGTAGCGGCCGTCGTATTCGGGGTAGCTTGCCAGGTGCACGCTCTCCGGTTCGCCCGCCGCGCGCAGGTTGCGCCACATGGCTTCGGTGACGAAGGGCGCCACCGGGGCCAGGCAGAGGGCCAGGCGCCTGAGCACGCGGTACAGGACGGCGTAGGCTTCGACCTTGTCGCCGTCGTTCTCCGAGCGCCAGAAGCGTCGGCGCGAGCGGCGTATGTACCAGTTGTTGAGCGCGTCGATGAAGTCCACCATCGGGTCGATGGCTTTCTGCATGTCGTAGGCCTCCAGGGCCGCGCCCACGTCGCGCACCATGGTCTCGCAGACGGACAGGATCCAGCGGTCCATGGGGTTCTGCGCGTCGACGGAAGCCTCGCGGGGCGTTATCCCGTCTATGTTCGCGTAGGTCACCAGGAAGCCGTACGCGCTCCACAGGGGCAGGAGTATGCTCTTGACCACGTCCTTGACGCCCTCGTCGGTGTACACCAGGTCGTCCGCGCGGGTGACCGCCGAGCGCATGAGGAAGAGGCGCAGGGCGTCCGCGCCGAACTGGTCCATCACGGCCGCCGGGTCGGTGTAGTTGCGCAGGCTCTTGGACATCTTCTTGCCGTCGCCGGCCAGCACCAGGCCGTTGACCACGCAGGCCTTGAAGGCCGGCTTGTCGAACAGGGCCGCCGCCAGGACGGTCAGGGTGTAGAACCAGCCGCGGGTCTGGTCCTGGCCCTCGCAGATGAAGTCCGCGGGGAAGTGCTCCTCGAAGTGCTTTTTGTTCTCGGTGGGATAGTGCACCTGGGCGTAGGGCATGGAGCCCGACTCGAACCAGCAGTCCAGCACTTCCGGGATGCGGCGCATGGTGCCGGAGCAGCCTGCCTTGCCGCAGTTCCAGCTGATCTCGTCCACGAAGTGCTTGTGCAGGTCCTCTGGCCGCGTGCCTGAGCGCGCCTTGACCTCGTCGCGGGAGCCCAGGCATTCGGTGCCGCCGCAGGCGTCGCACTTCCAGATGGGCAGGGGGTTGCCCCAGTAGCGGTTGCGGCTGATGGACCAGTCGCGCGCGTTCTCCAGCCACTTGCCGAAGCGGCCGTCGCGTATGTGGCCGGGCACCCAGTACACGCTTGAGTTGGCCCTGAGCATCTTCTGCTTGACCGGTTCGATCTTGACGAACCAGCTGGAGATGGCGCGGTACACGAGGGGGCTGGAACAGCGCCAGCAGTGCGGGTAGGGGTGCAGGTACTGCTCGCGCTTGACGAGTTTTCCTTCGGCCTTGAGCCACTCGATGATGGGCTTGTCCGCGTCCTTGACGAACACGCCGGCGAAGTCCTTCACCTCGGGCGTGAACTTGCACTCGCCGTCCACCGGGCAGACCGTGGGCACGCCCGTGCCCTTGAGGGTGTTGTAGTCGTCCTCGCCGAAGCCGGGGGCCGTGTGCACGATGCCCACGCCGTCCTCGGTGGTCACGTAGTCCGCGACGTGCACGCGGAAGGCGCCCTTGGCGGCCAGGTCGGCGAAGTAGGGGAACAACGGCTCGTAGGAAGCGCCGACCAGGGAAGCGCCCTTGAAGCGAGCGGCTATCTTCACGGCGGCCGGGTCCTTGTAGTAGGCGCCCACGCGGGCCTCGGCCATCACGTAGCGCTCGGCTCCGTCCTCCACGAGCACGTAGTCCACTTCGGGTCCCACGGCCAGGGCCAGGTTGGACGGCAGGGTCCAGGGCGTGGTGGTCCAGGCCAGGAAGAAGGTGGAGCCGTCCGCCAGGTCCTTCGGCGCGCCGGGAGCGGTCGCTTCGCCGGTCACCTTGAACTTGACCGTGATGGCCGGGTCGTGCACGTCCTTGTAGCCGCCCTGGGCCAGCTCGTGGTTGGAGAGCACCGTGGAGCAGCGCGGGCAGTACGGCATGATGGAATGGCCCTCGTAGACCAGGCCTTCGTCCCAGAGGCGCTTGACCACCCACCAGATGGATTCCATGTAATCCGGGTCCATGGTGCGGTAGTCCCAATCCATGTCCACAAAGCGTCCCATGCGCTCCACCACTGTTC
>JAKLIU010000238.1 GCA_022709445.1 Spirochaetota bacterium
AAGGACAAATAGGGCCGATGGCAGACCGCCGTTCCCCGCGGCCGCCGGCGTTCCCCGCGGCCGCGTTCATCCTGATCCTCGCGTCGTCCTGCGGCATCGACACGCTGTCCTACCTGGGCGGAGCCCCGAGGTTCGTGTCGGAGAGCCCCGGTACCGTCGATTTCAAGGCGGCAGCGGTACCGGATCCGGACTGCTACGGGCTCGACGTGTTCTACCGCATCTATGCCGGCGCCGACGATGCCGAAGCCGACAAGACGGCCATCGCCGAGCGGGTGCAGGCGCGGTCCATCCCCGGCGACTACGTCAAATCCTGGCTGCTTTCCACCGGCGGACTCAAGTACCGCAAGCTGTCGCTGGATGCCGGCGGCGAGACGAGCCCGATGCTGGATTCGCCGGCCGATCCGGAGGACCTGCTGGTGCTGTCGGTGCTGGCGGGCGGCTCCGTGGAATTCAAGGCCGGGGCGGCCGCCGCCGTTCCGGTCTACCGCAATCCGGGCAGCGTGTTCCCGTCGTTCAGCGTTCGGCCCGCGGATACGGATGCCGACTACAAGCCCGACACCGACGACCTCCTGCCGGACGAGTACTGGGTGCAATTCTACGCCGCGTCCTACGGCATCGATGCCACCAGCTGGGCTGAGCTCTACAGCGACGTGGTGTATCTCGGCCGCATCGTCATCAACTACTGACGTTTCTCGACCGCCGTGTCCCCGGGGCAGGATGCGGAGCGGCACCTTGTCGCACCTGCAACTTCGCATAATGTATATTCTGTCTACTTGCAGACGCCAACCTCGGGCTCCCACTAATGGCTCCGCCGGCGCAGGTGCGCCGGGAGAGCCGGCGCTAGTCCGAGAGCCCGTAGAAGCGCTCGTACGCTGTGCGCCCGCCATCGGCGGTCTTGGCGTACTGCTCGACGCGGCACACCGCCACCGCCGAGTCCCGCAGGGCAATCCCGCAGGCCTTCTCGAACATCGCGGACAGTCCGTACTCCCGCTTGCCGGAGAACGGCAACAGCACGCGCATCGCCGCGGCGGAGACCAGCTCGACGGACGTGCCGCGCAGGAGCTCGCTTTCCCTGGCGGCAAGCGTGAGCCCGTAGACCGACTCTTCCAGCCCCAGGTCCGGAGCCCGGGAAAAGTCCAGCTCGAACAGGGATCCCCAGTGAGCGGATGACAGCGACGGGAACTTGCGCCCCTCGAAACCGCGCGCTTCCTTGACCCAGACCGGCCGGATGCCCCTGGGCAGGAAGCGGCCGATCTCCTCGGCCATGCGGGGGGCCGCCATGTCCTCGCCCTCACGCAGGAGCACGACGGCATAGTCGTCGAGGGACGACGCTCCGAGCGACAGGGGCTCGGATATCTCCAGGCGCGGTTGCGGGTTGAATCCCTGGGAATAATCGAGGGCGATGCCTGCCTTCTCGAAGGCCGCGGCGATCAGGTTCCAGACATTGTGGTGCGCGTAATACGCCGCGCCCCCGGTCTTCTCGTACCTGAGCACGAGCCTGCGCCGGTGCGGACGTTCGGTTCCGGCGACGGGAGGTTCGTACGGTGGCAGCGCGGCCGACGCCCCGACGATCGCGGCGATGGCGGCGTCATGTATGCTTTTGTCGACTATCGAGAGCCCGTCGGTGCACGAGCCGCAGGGCGTCCCGCACTCGGGAGCGCATCCGGCGCTCATGACCGACTCGCGGGAGCGTTCCAGCTCAGCTTTCAGGAATCCCTTCCCCACGCGGAGATTCACGTCGTCCCAGGGGAGCGCGGCGTCGAGTGGCCGTGCGCCGCAGGCTTCTGCCGGATCGAAGGAAAGCCCGGCGAAAGCGGACTCCCAGGCATCCTTGCGGAACAGGTCGTCCCACGCGTCGAAACGCGCCCCGTTGCGCCATGCGGCCAGGAGCAACTCCCCTACCCGCCCGTCGCCGCGGGACACGATGCCCTCCAGCCAGGACAGGTACGGGGAATGGTAGCTGATCTTGATGCGCTGGTCGCCGCGGAACGCGTCCTTGATGGCGTAAATGCGCCGGGTGGCCTCGTCGGGAGCCAGCTGGGCACTCCACTGGAACGGCGTGTGCGGCTTGGGCACGAAGGTGGCGACGGTTGCGTTGACGCGCAGCGAACTGGCTTCGAGCACCTGCCGCAGGAACTCCACTATTGCGTCGACTTCGTCCACGCCTGCGTCCGGCAGCGGCAGGCCCACCATGAAATAGAACTTGGCGAGCCGGTATCCGGAACGCTCGGCCTCCCGCAGGATACCGGTCACCTTGGGCAGGCCCACCTTCTTGTTGATGGTCATCTGCCACTGCTCGAGCGGCGTCTCCACGGCGAAGGTGAGCCCGCTCTTGCGGGTTCCGGACACCTGGTCGATCAGTTCGAGCGGGAAGGACTCCACCTTGAGCGACGGCAGCTGGAACGACACGCGCTCCCGCGACCAGCGCGCGTTGAGGGCGCTCAGGAGCTCGAAGATCCCCGGGTAGTCGCCGCTGGAGAGCGAGGAGAGCGTGATCTCGCGGTGGCCGGCCAGGCGAACCTGGGCTTCCACGTCCGCCATGACCAGGCGCGGATCCCGGATGCGCTGCGGCCGGTAGAAGTAGCCGGCGTGGCAGAACCGGCAGGCGTTGGGGCAGCCCCGCATGATCTCGACCACCCCGTGGTCCTGTACCGGCTTGACCACCGGCACGGGAAAGGCGTGCCCGTACGCCCGATCCGCGAAACCGTCGAAGACCGCGCGGATCGCCTTCTTTCCGGGCATCCACGCGGCCGGCTCGTTCCGCAGCCGCGACAGGATCCCCGCACGCCCGCCGCCGGCAGCCTTGGCGGCGGCCAGTTCCTCCACCAGGCCGAAAAACGCGTCCTCGGCCTCGCCTATCCACACCGCGTCAAGGAAGCGGCCGAAAGGCGCAGGATTGGTGATGGCGGGGCCTCCGGCGATCACCACCGGGCCTTCTTCGCCGCGGGCGGAGCAGTCCAGGGGGATCCCGGCCAGGTCGAGCACGGCCAGCATGTTGGTGGCCAGGAGTTCGTAACCGACCGTGAAGGCCAGGATGTCGCAGTCCGCGACCGGGGTGCCGCTCTCGAGGCAGTACGCGGGGGTGCCCGTGCCGCGCAGCAGCGCCTCGTAGTCGGCGGCAGCCGCGAACACCCGTTCGCAGGCGACGCCCTCGATCGCGTTGAGCCCGGCGTACAGGATGCGCATGGCGTTGTTCGACATGCCTATCTCGTACAGGTCCGGGAAACAGAGGGCGACGCGGAAGCCGGCGGCCGGCTTGGGCGTGGAACCGCTCTCCCCGCCCAGGTAGCGCGCCGGCTTGTCTATGCCGGACAGCCGGGATCCGAAAACCGCGACCGGATCCACGCGGCCGCTCACTCGTACCTCCGCGCGCCGATGCCCAGGCAGAGGCCCAGGCCTATGCAGGCGGCCCAGAGCGACGAGCCCCCGTAGGAGAGGAACAGGAGCGGGATGCCCGTGATGGGCATGATGCCCATGGCCATCCCGGCGTTGATCAGGAAATGGAAGAGGATCATGCCGAACATGCCCGCGATGAACGCCTGCTGGAACACGCTCCTCAAGTTGCGCATGGACAGGGCCAGCCGCACCAGTATGAACAGGAAGAGGGAGAAGACGATGAGGCCGCCGATGAAGCCGAGCTCCTCGGAGATGATGCTGAAGATGA
>JAKLIU010000239.1 GCA_022709445.1 Spirochaetota bacterium
CACGCGCCTCGATGATGCCCGCCTTGACCCAATCGGCCACGGCGTCCTCCGCCACCCGGGTATCGGCCGCCCGGTGCGCCGCGAGCCGCTCCGGAGGGAGCCGTTCCATGATCCTCATTATCTGGCCCATGCCCAGGCGGGCCATGCCGGGTTCGCGTTCCAGTATGCCCATGGCCTCCCGGAAAAAGCGCTCCAGGCGTTCGCGCGGCGTCCCCGTGCCGTCGCGGACGCCGGCTATGAGGGAATCGCGGTACGTCCGCTCCCAGGATTCGAAGATGACCAGGGCGTACTCTTCCTTGGATTGGAAGAACGAGTAGAAACTGCCCTTGGAGATGCCCGCGTCCCTGGCGGCGTCCTCGACGGTGAGCGCGCGGTACCCGACGCGGTTCATGAGCCGTTTCCCGACCTCGACCAGCCGGTCCCGCAGGCGTTCCCGCTCGTCTTCCCTGAATGCACGCGGCATGCAGACCTCCAGACCGTATGACTGTTTAAGCTCATTCGGTCATTGCAGTATCGCGCGTTTATTGCGCTCAGTCAAGACCGGGTCGGGCCCCGGGACAGGGCGAGGCTGGAGAGCTGGATCGGGAGCCGCGGGCGGTCGGGAAGGGCCGCTTCAGCGCCGGGCGTGGTCCGAGAATTCCATCCGCACCGAGAAGCGCATGCGGACGAAGAGGAAGCCGCCCTCCCCCTCGAAGCCGAAGCGGGACACCACCACCGAGCCGTCGGCCATGGTGCCGAACACGGCGGTCCCGCGCATCTCGCTGACCATGGCCGGCAGCGGATCCAGGGTGTACTCCAGGGAGTCGGGCCGGCCGGACAGGTCGAAATGCACCGTGCCCACGGAGCCGCCCTTGGACAGCGCGACCCGGTAGGGTACGGACAGCCGGCTCGCGCCAGCTCGCGCCTCGCCCCTGGTCACCGAAGCGGCGATCCGCGCCGAGAACGGGATGATGTCCTCGGCGTCCATGCGGCCGTCCTCCCCGGACCGGCCGCGGGCTTCCATCTTCTCCTGGTCGGCGCGGGCCTTTTCCGTCACGTCCTTGCCGTCCTTGACCGAGCGAAGGACGGTGGACTTCATCTCCCCGCCCGGATAGCTCAGGGCGTACTCGGTGCGGGTGGTGGACTTGACCGAGCCCTTGCCGTCCAGCTCCTCGAAGGTGACGGCCATGCGCGCGGGTTTCCAGGACTCGCCCCTGGACCAGGCCGCGACAGCTTTGTCCCAGTACGCGGAGGCGGAGGCTGCAGGGGAACCGGACTGGGCGGTCAGGCCCAACGGCAGGGAAAGCGCAGCCGCCAAGCCGAGCGCCAACAGCTTCTTCATGGTGCCAAGATACTGCGGGACGTCCCATCACGGCAAACGCCCGGGACTAGCCCGAGGCAGCGCTTTGATCTAGACTCTCCGCGGACGCGGCGGGACCGCCGCGCGGGACGGTACATGAAACGGCCAGCACCACAGCACGAACATGAGCGGGACCGCGCGGGTCCGCTGATCCTCCTCGCGCTGATCGCCGCGGCGTTCATCCCGGCCGTCTGCATGGAGCTGGGCCCGACGATCCTCGACGGGCTGGCGGACACGGCCTCCATGGCTCCGCGCCTGCCTGCTGGATGAGCCGGGCCGCACAGAGGAACGTTCCGGCCCGGATGAGAACGAACCGGCCGCGGCATACCTGACCGCGCCGCAGGCGGCCGCCGACCCGCAGTCCGGCGGGTCCGAGTCTTCGTTCCCCGCCCCCTCCCCGTCCTCCAACCCCGCCCGGCTGGCCGGGTCCCCCTCGCCGCGCAGCCCCCCGCCGGGCGCCTGACGCCTGCAGGCGTCGCACCCCGCCCATCCGGCGCGTCGCGCCGGAACCGACACACGAAAGGACTCACCATGCCAATCGATACCGGGAGCACCGGATTCATGCTCGTCGCCACCGCCCTCGTCATGTTCATGACGCCGGGCCTGGCCTTCTTCTACGGCGGACTGGTCGGCCGCAAGAACGTGCTGGCCATCATGTTCCAGAGTTACATATCGCTCGGCGTGACCACCGTGCTGTGGTTCGCCTTCGGCTACTCGCTCTGCTTCTCCGGCACCCTGGGGCACGGCGACCTCGCCGGCATCGTCGGGAACCTGGACATGGCCTTCTTCAAGGGGGTGGACCTCGCCTCGCCCAGCCCCATGAACCCTGGCGTCCCCCTCATCGTGTTCGTAGCGTACCAGATGATGTTCGCGATCATCACCCCGGCCCTCATCACGGGAGCCTTCGCCAACCGGGTTCGATTCCCGGCCTACCTGCTCTTCCTGGTGAGCTGGCTGGTGCTGGTGTACTTCCCGCTGGTGCACATGGTGTGGGGCGGCGGCATCCTGGCGGACTGGGGCGTGAAGGACTTCGCGGGCGGCATCGTGGTGCACACCTCCGCGGGCTTCGCGGCCCTGGCCAGCGTTCTCTACGTGGGCAAGCGGGCCGTCGACGACAAGGGCATGCACTCCCTGCCGCTGGTGGCGCTGGGTACGGCCATCCTCTGGTTCGGCTGGTACGGATTCAACGCCGGTTCGGAGTTCGGGGTGGACAGGATCACCGCCCTGGCGTTCCTGAACACGGACATAGCCGCGTCCTTCGCGGGTCCCACCTGGCTCCTGCTCGACTGGATCTTCACCAGGAAGCCCAAGTTCCTGGGATTCCTCACGGGCGCGGTGGCTGGACTGGCGACGATCACGCCCTGCGCCGGGTACGTCTCTCCCCAGTCGGCCGTGATCATAGGCGTGCTGGCCTCGGCGGCCTGCTACCTGGCGGTCAACGTCAAGAACAGGGCCGGTCTGGACGACGCGCTGGACGTGTTCGGCGTCCACGGCGTGGGCGGTTTCCTGGGGACCATCCTCTTGGGCGTGTTCGGCACCGCGGCCATGAGCCTGCCGGGCAGGGACCCCGCCCTCCTGGCTTCCGGCCTGGTGGACGGGACGGCGAGCCTCCTCTTCAAGCAGGCGGCTACCGCGGTGGGCACCGCGGTCTACGCGTTCCTGTTCACCCTGGGCATGCTCTGGCTCATCAACAAGGTGACCAGGGTCCGCGTGACCAAAAAGGAAGAATCGGAAGGGCTGGACCTGGGCGAGCACGGAGAGACGGCCTACATCTAGCGGTACAGCGCCGCCGACCGTGCGTGCGGCCTCGCCGGGGCGTCCGGCACCCCGGCTGGCCCCTCTGGGGGCGCGCACGTACGTCACGCATTCCCGGAACCGGCGGGCGTAAAAAGGGGCGCTCCCTCACGGGAGCGCCCCACCTGCCTTTTTCGCGGACGGTCCTACTTGACCGCCGCCATGCCTTCCTGTATGGCCTTCATGTTCATGGGAATGAACTTGTGCTTGTTCTCGGGGAAGAAGGTCTTGAGCACCGCCTCCAGCTTGTCCAGCTTGACCGCGCCGGTGGCCTTGGACAGGGCGCCCATCATGACCATGTTGGCGAACTTGGCGTCGCCGATCTTCTCCGCGATCTCGTTGCAAGGCACGTTGATCACCCTGGCGTCGGTTCGCTTGGGGGCGACCTTGACCAGGCTGGAGTTGACCAGCATGATGCCGCCCTGCTTGAGCGCCGCCTCGCAGAGCGGGAGGGAGTCCATGTTCATCACGATGGCTGAATCCGGGGAGGTCACGAGGGGGCTGGCGATCTCCTGGGTGGAGACGATGAC
>JAKLIU010000024.1 GCA_022709445.1 Spirochaetota bacterium
GGCCGGCCGCTTCGGATTCGCCGCGGGCTCGGAGGCCGCCGTGTCCGGCATGGGCATCGCGAACATCTTCGAGTTCCTGTTCTCTCGGGAGGCCTCTCCCGGGGCGGCGACCCGCGCCATCATGGACGCGCCGGACACCGAGCGTCCGGCCATGGTGGCGGCCGGCTACGACCGCGAGGACCTGTGCCGCCGCACCGCGGACATCTTCGTGCGGCTCTACGCGCGCACCGCGGCCGACCTGGCCCTGGCCTTCCTGCCTTCCGGCGGCATCTTCCTGGCGGGCGGCATCGCCGCAAAGAACGAGCGCTGGTTCACGGACGGCGACCGCTTCATGGATTCCTTCCTCAAGGGTTACCGGCAGCACGCCAGGGATCTGTCCCGGCGCACCCCGGTCTACATCGTCAGGGACTACGCCATCTCGGTCTACGGCGCGGCGCACGCAGGTTCCACCATGGCCCGCGGAACGGAGAGCACACGATGAACGACTCGCGCCACCCCGGACTGTCGCCCGCGCTGGTCGCGGACATGGAAGCCAAGGGCATCGACATCGGGCTGAGCCTGGAGCTCCTGGAAGGCATCAACGCCGGCCGCCTGGGCATGGATCCGCCGGTTCGCGCCAGCGGCGTCCCGGCCCTGGACGGCCGCTCGGTGCTGGACCTGTCCGCGACCGAGTCCTGGCAGGTCGGGCGGAACGAGGCGCGGGACCGGCTCGCGGCCCTGGGCCTTGCCCTCCCCGGGGGACGGGAAGCCGCCGACGGCATGATCGCCTTCGACCGCGCCACGCTCGCGGAACTGGGACAGCGCCTCTTCGAGCGCACTGCCTGGGGGGTGCTCAACGGAGGCTCGGCCACCAGCTACGCCGACCGCAAGAAGAACGGCTCCATCGGCCCTGGCGTTTTCGACGCCATCAGGGAAGGATTCGAACTGCTCGCGCCCCTCTGCGAGAACCGGCCCAAGGGCATCACGCCCGCCTACCTGAACCCGGACGGCAGCCCGGGCGAGAGCTTCCTGGTGCTCAAGATGCGCGCCGCCCTGGTGCAGGCGGCGCGATGGAGAGAACGCTTCGGCACGCCGGACCGGCCCGTGCTTCCCTTCTTCCAGATGACCAGCGCCGGCACCGACGGCCCCCTGGCCGAGGCCTACATGCGCTACGCGGAGCATCCCTGGCTGGCCGGCCTGATCGAACGCTCCGGCACGGATCCCACGAGGCCCCGTTCCGCCGTGCAGCCCCTGATGGCCGCCTACACGCATTCCTCGGAAGGCATGCCCAAGCGGGTGTTCGACCGGGCCTGGGGCAAGGCCGACAGCTCCATCGCCCTGCCCGGCGGACACGGCCAGAGTTTCCGCGTGCTCAGGGACATCTACGCCGGGCTCCTGTCGGACGGCTACCGCTTCGCCTACCTGGGCAACGTGGACAACACCGGCTACTACCCCGACCCCGTGGAGCTGGCCGTCATGGCCCTCTCCGGCGCGGAAACCTCCTGCGAGTTTTCCTTCCGGACCCCGGTGGACGTGAAGGGCGGCATCCTGGTCCACGACCAGAACGGCAAGAAGACCATAGCCGAGCTGGGCCAGGCCATGAGCCTGGCCGAGGCCGAGCGACTGCAGGCAGAAGGCAAGCCCATCCTGTTCAACTGCGCCACGGGCATCTTCGACCTGGCGCTCCTGGTGCCCCGGCTGGACGAGCTGTCCAGGCGCCTTCCGCTGCGCGTGTCTGACCAGGACAAGGACGCCGGGCGCTACAGCCAGGCCGAGCAGGGCACCTGGGAGGTGCTGGGGCTGCTGGACGACCCGCTCTTCTTCGCGGTGTCCAAGTCCGAGCGCTTCATAGCGGCCAAGCTGCTGGCCGAGACCGTGCTGGCCAGCGGGGCAGTGCGCCCGGAGGCCCTGCCCCGGGACGTGGCCGATACCGCGGCTTCCCTGTCGGCTGGCATGAACCGTTTCCTGGCCGGCCCCTGCCGGCTTGTTCTCAGGGACGGCCGCTGGACGCTCTGACCCGGTAACGCGAAAAAACGAAGGCCCACCCCCGCGGGGTGGGCCTCGTCGCATGCGTCGATCCGTTCAGCCCGGCAGGGCGATCTCCAGGACCTCTTCCATGCGCTCCACGGGATGGAAGGTGATGCCCTTCTTGACGTGATCGGGAATCTCCTCCACGTCCTTCTCGTTGCCCTTGGGTATGATGATGTCCCGGACCTTGTTGCGCTTGGCCGCCACGGTCTTTTCCCTCAGCCCGCCTATGGGCAGGACCTGGCCGGTCAGCGACAGCTCCCCGGTCATGGCCAGCCGGTCCCTGACCTTCCGGCCGGTCACCAGCGACACCAGGGCCGTGGCCATGGTGATGCCCGCGGACGGCCCGTCCTTGGGCGTGGCCCCCTCGGGGATGTGCAGGTGTATCTGCCGCTTCTCGAAGTACTCGGCCTGCACGCCTTCAGCCTCGGCCACGTGGTGGCGAACCCAGGTGTAGGCGATGCCCGCCGACTCCTGCATCACCGAGCCCATCTGCCCGGTCAGCTTGAAGCCTTCCTTGCCCGGGTTGCTCACCGCCTCGATGATCAGCGTGTCGCCGCCCATGCTGGTCCAGGCCAGGCCCACCGTCATGCCCGGCAGGGTGGCCCGCTTGATGTCGTCCGCGTCGAAGCGCGGCTGTCCCAGGTACTTCTCCAGCGACGGCTTGTCCACCTCGAACTTCCGCTTGTCCGCGCCTTCCGCGCTCACCACGGTCAGGGCGATCTTGCGGTGTATCCGGTCCAGGAGCTTCTCGAAATTCCGGACTCCAGCCTCCCGGGCGTAGCCCTCCGCGATGGCGGAGAGCGCGTCGCGGGTGTACTTGACCTGGGCCTTGCGCAGGCCATTCTTCTCCAGGCTCTTGGGGATCAGGTACATCTTGGCTATCTCGAGCTTTTCCGAATCCACGTAGCCGGGCAGCTGGATGATCTCCATGCGGTCGCGGAGCGGGCCGGGGATGGTGTCCAGGGTGTTGGCCGTCACGATGAAGAACACGTTGGACACGTCGAAGGGCAGGTCCAGGTAGTGGTCGCGGAAGGAGAAGTTCTGCTCGGGGTCCAGCACCTCCAGCAGGGCGGAGGACGGGTCGCCCTGGAAGCTGGTGCCCATCTTGTCGATCTCGTCGATCATGAACACGGGATCCCGGGACTTGGTGATCTTGAGGCCCTGGATGATCTTGCCCGGCAACGCGCCCACGTAGGTCCGCCGGTGGCCCTTGATCTCGGCCTCGTCGCGCATGCCGCCCACGCTGAAGCGGAAGAACTCCTTGCCCAGGGCGCGGGCTATGGACTTGCCCACGCTGGTCTTGCCCACGCCGGGTGGCCCGACCAGGCAGAGGATGGAACCCTTGGCGTCCTTCTTGAGCTTGCGCACCGCCAGGTACTCCATGATGCGGTCCTTGACGTCCTTGAGCCCGTAGTGGTCGCGCTCCAGGATGTCGCGCGCCGCCTTCATGTCGAAGTCCCCGGTCGATCCGGCCTTCCACGGCAGGTGGCACACCAGGTCCAGCCAGTTGCGCGTCACGATGAACTCGCTGGAATTGGGATCCATCAGCCCGAACTTCTCCAGCTCCTGCTCCACCAGCTCCTTCACCTCGCCGGCGAAGCCGAAGGACTCCAGCTTCTCCTTGAAGCGCTGGTGGTCGGAGCTCTTGGCGTCCGCGGGCATGCCCAGCTCGCTCTTGATGGCCTTGAGCTCCTCGCGCAGGAAGTAGTCGCGCTGGCTCTTCTCGATCTTCTCGTTGATCTCCGACTGGATGCGCTTCTGGATGCGCAGGAGCTCCTGCTCCCGCTTTATGAAGATCAGCACCCTCTCCATGCGCTCGCGCACGTCGGTCAGCTCCAGGATCTTCTGCTGCTCGTTCTTGTCTATGTTGAGTATGCTGGCTATGAAGTCGGCTATCTTGCCCGGATGGTCTATGTTGATCATGTTCAGGCGCATTTCCTCGGAGAACAGCGGATTGTTCTCCGACACCTGCTTCATCTCCACGATGAGCGCGCGGGTGAGCGCCTTGATCTCGTCGGGGCCTTCGCCCTCGTCCTCCAGGTAGTCCACGGCCGCGATGATCGGCTGCTCCTTGGACAGGGCCTTCTTGATCTTGAAGCGCTTGAGCGTCGATATGAAGATGTTGACCGAGCCGTCCGGCAGGTTGATGCGCTTGACGATCTTGGCCACCGTGCCCACCTGGTGCAGGTCGCTGGCTCCCGGCTTCTCGGTGTCTTCCTTGACCAGCACCAGCCCGACGATGCCGTCCGCCTGCATGGCGTCGTCCACCGTCCTGATGTCTTCCTGGCTGCCGAGCATGATGGGCGTGAAGATGCCCGGGAATATGGGTTTTCCGTTGAGCGGAATGATGGGGATCTTGTTTGGCAGGATCATCTCTATGGGAATGATTTGGTTGTCGGGCATGGAGCGGCTCCCCTTCTGCTGGTTTTGATATAAAATATAGAGCTTTTGACCCTGCTGGCAAGGTTTTTAACCGCGAATGATCCATTCATGGCGCATTATTAGGACAGTCGCTTACGGTCCGGAACCGGAGGCCGGTTGCCCTGTTTCAGCGAAGGGCGTCGGCAGCCCGCCTGAGCCGTTCCCGGTCCAGGGCCATGCCAGGCACCTGTATGGCGTGCTCGGCCACCCGGTTGCCCAGGCGCAGGCAGCGCTCCACCGGGGCGCCGGAGAGCGCCGCCAGGAGGAATCCGGCCGCGAAGGCGTCGCCCGCGCCCGTGTCGTCCAGGGCGCGTATGGAGCGGACCGGGCTCTCGACCAGGCGACCGTCCACCCAACAGGCTGCGCCTTCCTCGGCCCGCTTGACCACCAGCGTCCCCCTGGCCTCCGCGGACAGCCGTTCGAGCCCCGCCTCCATGCCCAGGCCGGAGAAGGCGGCGAACTCGTCCTCGTTCATGAAGGTCCAGTCGCAGTGCCGGGCGACCAAGTCCCGGAACAGGTCCGCGTTGGCTGTGGCCAGCCGGTGCCCGCCCAGGTCCAGGGCCACCTTCATGCCGGCCGCACGCGCGCGCTCCACCACGGCCTCCAGGCGGCCCGGGACGGTGGCCAGGTAGCCATCGGCGTACAGCACCGCCCCCGGGTCGAAGAAGGAGTCCGGAATCAGGTCCGGAGACAGGGCGGAAGCCGCGCCCGGATCCACGATGACGCTGCGCCTGCCGTCCCGGTCGATGAGGGCGCAGAACACGCCGGTGGCCCGGTCGCTCTCCTGGAGCTCCAGCTCGACGCCCGCCGCTGCCAGATCCCGGGCGTAGGTGCGTCCCTGCCCGTCCCGGCCCACCGAGCCAGCGAAGGCGGCCCGGCCCCCCAGGGCGACGAAGACCCTGGCCGTGTTGGCCGCGCCGCCGCCCGCCGTGGAGAAGGGATCCTCGAGGGCGGCCAGGACCCGCTCGACCCGGCCTGGATCCGCGTGCTCGGTGGAGCCCGGAACCAGGCCCAGGGAGGCCGGCAGGCCGGAATCCACGAACGCGACGACATCCATGAGGGCGTTACCGGTGCAGGCGAGCTTCATCGTTCCATTGTACCACGGCCCGGCGGGTGCCGCATCCATTGACACGCAGCTTTGGAGGGTTTATCTTCCTGCCCCCATGATACGCATCGAGTCCCTCGTCAAGGAATACACCGTCAGCGCGCGCAGGCCCGGCAGGCAGTCTCGTGAGCGCAGGACAGTCCGCGCCCTGGACGGCCTGTCCATGAGCGTCGCGCGGGGAGACGTGGTGGGCTTCATCGGGCCCAACGGCGCGGGCAAGAGCACGACCATCAAGATCCTCTCCGGCATCCTGCATCCGGACGGCGGGACCTGCACGGTGGCCGGCCGGGTGCCCTGGAAGGACAGGATCGAGCACGTGCGCGGCATAGGCGTGGTCTTCGGGCAGCGGACCCAGCTCTGGTGGGACCTGCCGGCCGTCGACTCCTTCGAGCTCCTGGGCGACATGTACGGCGTGCCCCCGCAGCGGCGCCGTGAGACGGTGGCCGTTCTCAGGCGCGAGCTGGACCTGGACGCCTTCCTGGACACCCCGGTGCGCCAGCTGTCCCTGGGGGAGCGCATGCGCTGCGAGCTGGCCGCTGCCCTGATCCACGAACCGCCCATCCTGTTCCTGGACGAGCCGACCATCGGCCTGGACGCCCCGTCAAAACTCGCGCTCAGGGCCTTCGCCGCCGGCCTGAACCGGGAGCGGGGGACGACCGTCATCCTGACCACCCACGACATGGACGACATCGAGGCGCTCGCCAGCCGGGTCGTGCTGATCGGCAAGGGACGGACCCTCTTCGACGGCGACATGGCCGGTCTCAGGCGGGAGGCCGGCGACCGCAAGCGCCTGGTGGTGGACCTGGCGCGCGGGCGGCGCGATGAGCAGGCGGAGCTGCCCTCCCTGCCGGGCCTGCGGCTGGAGGAACGCTCGGCGTCCCGCCTCGTCTACTCCTGGGACGCGTCGAACCTGGGCACCGCGGAGGTCATGGCGTTCGCCGCCGGCCGCCTGGAACCGGCGGACCTGTCGGTGGAGTCGCGGCCGGCGGAGGAGCTGGTGTCCGCCCTCTACGCGAGGCATGGAGTATGAGGCCCTACCTGGCCGCCTTCCGCGCCCGCGCCCGAACCGTGTTCCGCTACCGCGCCGCCGCGGCTGCCGGCATGTTCGCCCAGGTGGCCTTCGGCTTCATACTGGTCATGATACTGGAATCCTGGTACGGCTCGGCGGGCGGAGCCCCAGCTCCCATGACCATGAGCCAGACGGCGGCGTACGTCTGGCTGGGCCAGGCCTTCTTCGCCATGCTCCCCTGGAACCCCGATCCGGAACTCCGCGACCTGATCAGGTCGGGCGAGGTGGCCCGGGACCTCCTGAGACCGCTGGACCTGTACTGGCTGTGGTTCACGCGCACCCTGGCCTGGAGGCTGGTCTCCTCCGGCCTCAGGTGCGCCGCCATCCTGGCTTTCGCCGGGTTCGCGCTGCCGCGACTGGGCATGGTGGACCTGGCGCTGCCTGCGCCGGCGGGCGCGTCCGCCCTGGCCTGCTTCGCCGTCCTGATGGCCATGGCCGCCCTCATGTCCGCGTCCATGACCGTTGCCCTCAGCTGTTTCCAGTTCAGGCAGGTCAGCGCCGCGGGCATCACGGCCATCTTCGCCGCCATCGTGTCCTTCTTTTCCGGACTCACCGTGCCGCTGCCCCTCCTGGACGGCCCGATCGCGGCGGTTGCGGGACTCCTGCCCTTCAGGGCGCTCGCTGACCTGCCTTTCCGTTTCTGGTCGGGAGCCATCCCCGTCAACGACGCTCCCGCGGCCTTCCTGTTCCAGCTTGCCTGGCTGGCGGCCATCACCGCGGGCGGCCGGGTCTTTTTGAACATGCAGCTGCGGGACCTCGCGGTGGCCGGCTCATGAACGCCCGAGCCGGATGGCGGCACTCCCTGGCCATGTACGGGAAACTGGTCCGCATGTCGCTCAAGGCCCAGCTGCAATACAGGACATCGCTGTACCTGTCCGTGGCCGGCCAGTTCGCGATCAGCGTCGTGGAGTTCGCCGGGATGCTGGCCCTGTTCTCCCGCTTCGGCGAGTTCCGCGGCTGGAGCCTCGCCCAGACGGCCTTCCTCTACGGCCTGGTCAACATGGCCTTCCCGGTGGCAGACGCGATATCCTGGGGCTTCGACTCGATGGGCCAGCTGGTCAGGACGGGCAATTTCGACCGCCTTCTGGTGCGCCCCCTGTCCCCGGTGCTGCAGCTCTTCGGCATGGAACTGACCGTCAGGCGCATCGGCCGCCTGGCCCAGGGCATGCTGGCCTTCGGCGTCGCCTGCGTCCTGCTGGCCCGCTCGCCCGACAGCTTCGCCTACTCGTTCGCCGACAGGCCCCTGGCCGCCCTCGCGGCGGTCGTCTCCCTCTCGGCGGGATTCGCGGCCTGCGTTTCCGTGTTCACCTCCCTGTTCTGGATCCGGGCAGCGTTCACCTTCGTCACCGTGGAGGGCCTCGAGGCGGTGAACGCCCTGACCTACGGGGGTCAGCAGGCCGCGGGCTACCCGCTGAGCGCATACAGGAAATTCCTGCAGCTGTTCTTCCTGGCCGCGGTTCCCGTGGGCGCGGTCATCTACCTCCCGGCCTGCTTCGCGCTCGGGAAGCCCGGCATCCCCGGACTGCCCGCCTGGTCGCTCGCCCTGGGCCCCCTGGCCGCCATCCCCTTCGCATTCCTTGCCCGGGCGCTCTGGAGCGCCGGCCTCCGCCGCTATGCCTCGGGAGGCGGCTGAAAACCCTCGCCTTGACCCGTTTCCGGCCTTCATGCTACGTTTCACCGCCTCGGGCGCTTGGCTCAGCTGGTCAGAGCGCCTGGTTTACACCCAGGATGTCGGGGGTTCAAATCCCTCAGCGCCCATAAAAACCCGACAGGCCAAAGGCCGGTCGGGTTTTTATACTTAGGCGCTGAGGGACAACGTGTGCGCGCACAGCGCACGTTACAATCGATTCCACTCGGTGCCAGCGCGAAGCGCTGATTTGAACCAGAGCGCTGTGGCGAGCGAGAGCGAGCCCTTGGCGCAGGATGCGCCAAGAAGCGCGGAGGCGGGCTGCAGGGAGCGCGCAGGATTGCGCGCGACCGTAAGCCAAATCCCTCAGCGCCCATGCCGGGGCTCATCGGCACGTATCAATGGACGGCCGTTTCGTGTATCATGGACGGCGCGGAGGTCCCGCATCGGGCGGACCGGTCCGGCATGAAGGAGTCATCGTGGCAAAACCGAACTACCAGTACGAGAAGCGAGCCCGGGAGCTTGCCAAGAAGAAGAAGAAGGAAGAGAAGCTCAAGGCCAAGCGCGAACGCGCCCTGTCGCCCGAAGGCACGGAAGCGGCCGAGGGAGCAGAGGGTGACACCGCCGAGGGCGGGGAGGATGGCGAGGGTTCGACGGAAACCGACGGCGCCACCGAGAACTGACGGCCAGCCCGCGGCCGTCAGCCGCCCGCGGGCTCACGCTCCCGACAGTATGAGCTCGGAGTAGCTCCGGCCCTCGATCTCGCTCTCGGGGACGCCCGCCAGGGCGAGGGTCTCGCGGAGCCCGCCCATGGCCAAGGCAATGGAAGCCGGATCCTCGTCCGGGAGCAGGGTCTCGATCTCGATGAAACCGCCCAGTCCCGCGACCTCCACCAGCTCCAGCAGGTACTCCCCGTACCGGTAGGCAACCCCGGATTTCCGCTTTTCATAGAAGGGTTCGCAGCCGATGCGGGCCAGGAGACCCGAGAAGGCCGCGGGATCGGACACCTCGAACTCGGTCTCCCGGTTGATCTCGATGCCGCCCTCGTTGCGCTTGTCCTTGTAGGTGACCACGTGGCGGCCGCCGTCGCTGCGGAGCCGGAACCCCTTGGTGCCGCGCGCCATGCGCCACTCCGGGCCGTGCCAGTAGGCATCGGACTTCTCGAACGCCCTCTCGCGCGTGGCGAAGCGGGCCACGCGCGCCTCCACGGCCGCCGGGTCCCGCATCCTCGCCTTGAGCTCGACTTCCAGCACGGATTCAGTCCTTCATGACCAGCACCGAAGGATCATAGTCCCCGGGCGGGATGAAACCCAGGAGCTCGACGCAGGTGGCCGCCAGGGAGCTGATGCCCAGGCCCTCGCGGAGCGCAGGCAGGTACTCGCCCCGGGATTCCGGGTCGTAAATCACGCAAGGCACGGGGTTCAGCGAGTGGCTGGTCTTGGCCCGCGGTTCGCCGTCCGCCTTGCGCGTGACCGCGCCGGTCTTCTTGTCGTGCTCGAACATGTCGTCGGAATTGCCGTGGTCGGCGGTGAGGACCAGCATGCCGCCGGCCTTCTCCACCGCCGCCCGCAGCCTGGCCAGCTGGATATCCATGCCCTCCAGCCCGCAGACCACGGCCTGGTAGTTGCCGGTGTGGCCGACCATGTCGCCGTTGGGATAGTTGATCCTGATGAACCGGTGCTTCCCGCCCTCGATCTCGGAAATCACGCGGTCCGTGATCTCCGCGGACTTCATCCAGGGGCGCTGCTCGAAGGGGACGCGGTCGCTGGGGATCTCGACGTACTCTTCCAGGCGCTCGTCGAACTTGCCCGTGCGGTTGCCGTTGAAGAAGTAGGTTACGTGGCCGAATTTCTGGGTCTCGGATATTGCGAGCATGGGTACGCCGGCCCCGGCCAGGTACTCGCCGACGGTCCGGTCGATGGCCGGCGGGCTGACCAGGTACTGGGACGGCACGTGCATGTCGCCGTCGTACTCCATCATGCCCGCGTACTCCACCCGGGGCCTGCGCACTCGGTCGAACTTGTCGAAACGCTCGTTCTCGAAGGCGGCGGTCATCTCCAGGGCGCGGTCGCCGCGGAAGTTGAAGTAGACCACCGAATCCCCGTCCTGGATGGCGCCAATGGGCCTGTCGCCCTCCGCGATCACGAACTCGTGCATGTCCTGGTCGATCAGCGACGGCTTCTCGGCGCGGTAGTGCCGTATGGCGTCCCCGGCGCTCGCGAACGTCCGCCCCTGGCCCAGGACGTGGGTCTTCCACCCGCGCTCCACCATGGCCCAGTCGGCGCCGTAGCGGTCCATGGTGATGTACTGCCTGCCGCCGCCCGAGGCGATCCGGAAATCCCTGCCGCCGGCCGACAGGCCCGCGAGGAAGGCCTCGAAGGGCTCCACGTACTCCAGGGCGCTCTGCTCGCCCACGTCCCGGCCGTCCAGGAGGATGTGCACGCGGGCCGTGCGGACGCCCTCGGAGGCCGCGCGTTCGAGCATGGCCCGCAGGTGGTCCACGTGGCTGTGCACGTTGCCGTCGGAGAACAGGCCGATGAAGTGCATGGCCGCCCCGGGAGTCGCCGCGACGTTGGCCACGAGCCGCTTCCAGGTTGCGCCTTCGAACATGGCCCCCGTGGCTATGGCGGCCGTCACCAGCTTGGCTCCCTGCGCGAAAACGCGGCCGCATCCTATCGCGTTGTGGCCCACCTCGGAATTGCCCATGTCCTCGTCGGACGGCAGCCCTACCGCGGTGCCGTGCGCCCTGAGCCTGGTGCGGGGGCAGGAGGCTTCGAGCGCGCGCAGGTGGCGCATGTCGGCGGACGCGACCGCGTCGCCCTCCGGGTAGGCGCCGTAGCCGACGCCGTCCATGACGACGAGCACGAGGGGGCCGCGCCGGCCCTGCCACGCGGGATTCTTCCTGAGGGTGAGCGACATAGGGACTCCTTGGCTCGGCGGCTCGCCGGCGCTACTCGCCGAAATACTCTATGAGGGTTCGGACTTCCAGGTCCCCGACCGCGTCCGCGTAGTCCAGGAACGGGAGCCCGATCACGGCGAACACGCCCGCGGGTACGGCGCCGCCCTCCGCCAGGAGATCGGCCGCGGCCCGGATGGTGCCCCCGGTGGCTATCAGGTCATCCACGATGAGGACCCTGCCGCCCTTGGGAATGTCCGCCTCGTGCATCTCGATCTCGGCCTCGCCGTATTCCAGCGCGTACTTGCGCGAGATGGTCTTGCCGGGCAGCTTGCCCTTCTTGCGGACCAGGATGATGGGCAGGCCCAGCTGCCGGGCCAGGGGGGCGGCGAACAGGAATCCCCTGGATTCCACCGCCGCGATCGCGTCGAGCCCGGAGCCCCGGCAGGACTTGACCATGGAGTCGATGCAGTAGGCGAAAGCGTCGGGATTGGCCAGGACGCTGGTTATGTCGTAAAAGAGGATCCCGGGCTTCGGGAAATCCGGCACCTTGCGGATGGCGTCGTCAAGGTTGAAACCTTCGGGCATAGTCACCTCGCTGCGGGTTGATGGGTCGTGTCGCCGGACTGGCGTGGATCAGGGACGATCCACGAGACCCGCGGACCATGCCTTGGCGCCGTCCGCCGAGACGGTGAAGTCCGCGGTGTCCAGGCGGAGCTCGGCCGGGGCGAACGCGGCCTTGAGCTGCTCGGCGGCCTTGGGCCTGTCCACGAAAAAGGCCGCCCGGCGCCCCGCGAGATTCATCCCGCCCAGCACCCGCCGGATCTCCAGCCATGCATGGGCGCCCGCGTTCGCCACCCCGAAGGCATACGACGAGGCGGCGAGGATCTCCGGAACGGAGACCTCGGAGGCTGCGCGCAGCTTGATGCTCGCCTTCCTGGAGAGCGCGGCCTTGATTTCCCGGGCTGCGGCCTCCAGCGCGTCATGGCCGTCCTCGTACACGACGAGGACCTTGGCTTTTCCGTTTTCCACGATGGAATCGATACTAGTATCCCCGGCCTGCCCTGTCAAGGCTCGGCTTCCCGGCGCAGCTGGAGGATCAGCGCGTCTATCCCGCCTACCGCCAGGGACAGCCCGGCGGCCACCAGGAACGCGGTGCGCTGCTCGTCGTCGCTGGGCCGGTAGGAGTACTCGTTCTTGAACGGCCAGGGAGCGTACTCCGGCTGGAACCCGCTCCCGGCGTAGCGACCGAAATCGAAGGACAGCCTGGAATAGAACAGGGCGATGGGAAACACGCCCAGGCTGACGATCTCCCAGCGCCTGAGCTTGAGCGCCCAGTCCGGGAACTCGGAGGCCTCGTAGGGCGCAGGCAGGGGGGACGGGGCGGCTTGGGCGAAGGCCCTTGCGGAGGCGAGCGCGAGGGACAGAAACAGGGCCAGGCCGCGCTTCACGTTTGGCTCCGTTCGCCGAAAATGGCCGTACCGACGCGCACCAGGGTCGAGCCTTCCCCGACAGCCAGCTCCAGGTCGTTGGTCATGCCCATGGAGATCGTGTCCCAGCCGGGAGCTCCGGCGAGCGGGGCGCGCCTGAAGGCCTCGGCGCAACGCCTGAACGAGGCCCGGATGGTCTCCCGGTCGGCCGTGTAGGGGGCCATGGTCATCAGGCCCCGGGGACGGAGCGACGGGAAGTTTCCGGCGGCCTTGAGGGCGAGGAACAGGCCATCCTCGTCCGGGAAACCGGCTTTGGAGGCCTCCCCGGTATGCAGTTCGAAGAGCAGGTCCAGGACCGTCCCGGCTGCATCCGCGCGCCTGCCCAGTTCCTCCACCAGCCTGACGGAATCCACCGACTGCACGCAATCGAAGAGGCCAACGGCTGCCTTGGCCTTGTTCCCCTGCAGGTGGCCGATCAGCTCGAGACGCGCGCCGGGGAACAGGTTCCGGAACCCGGCAGGGAACTTGCGCTCCGTCTCCTGCACCCTGCTCTCGCCGAAACAGCGGATGCCGGCGGCGTAGGCCGCCGCCACCGCCTCCAGGGGGTTGAACTTGGTGACGGCCATCAGCGTCACCCCTGACGGATCCCTGCCGGCCGCCGCGCAGGCGGCGTCCAGCCGGCCGCGGACCGCCGATATCGCGGCGGAGACCGCATTCCGGTACTCCGGGGAGCCCGGCTCGTGCTGGAGCGGCCCCGGGCGGGGTGCCAGCGGCAGGACCGGCGGGGTCGGCGGGTCGATCACAGGAACTCCCGCAGGGACTCGTCTATGCCCTTCCGCATCTCGAACCAGAACGACAGGGCCGCCTCGGCCGGATCCTCCGCGAAGGCGTCTATCCAGCCCTGGAGTGCGGGATCGCCGTTCCCGTCCACGTCCCGGACGCGCTCCAGGAAGGTCTGTATGAAGCGCCGGTCGGCCCGGCTCTCCCAGTACGCGCCCGCGTTGCGGCTGTTGATCCTGGAAGCGGCCACCTCCACCGCCCGCAGATAGTCGTCACGCTTGCCGTAGACGGCCTCGAAGGCCGACGGCAGGATATCCTCGGCCCAGGCGCGGTGGAAGCGGCAGACGCCCGCGTTGTCCATGACCAGTTCCTTCTTGAGCCGGTCCGCGCACTTGCGGCC
>JAKLIU010000240.1 GCA_022709445.1 Spirochaetota bacterium
GATGCCCAGGACGGATCCCGGGTCTGGAGCACGCGCCGCGAGCATCCTGCCTGGCTGGGCATCCCCCTGGCGCTGGCCCTGCAGGTGCCCAACTTCATCATGACCGGGTTGGGTGAGGAAGCCCTGTACCGCGGCACCATTTACGAAGAGCTGTCCGTGCGACTGGGCGAGTGGCCGGCCAAGGTCGTCGACGCCCTCTATTTCACCGGGTCCCACCTCCCGCAAAAGTGGGACCAGCTCAGGGAGATGGGCGCGGGCCGCCTGATCCTGGGCATGGCGCTTTCCATCGGGCAGAGCTTCTGGTTCCAGTACATCTACGAGTGGCACGGGCTCGAGGCGGCGGTGACCGCCCACGCGGTCAGCGACATCGTCGTTTTTTTCCGCGACTGGCTGGCCTGCGGCGGCGTGCCCAACGCGCACGGCTTTTCCATAAACGAGCGCGGGGGACTGTCCATCAGCTTCGATCTGTGAACGCGAACGGGAGGCTTGCATGAATTTCTGCTGGTGCACCGTGATGGTGCGGGATCTGGATGCTTCGGTCGGTTTCTACCAAAAAGCGCTCGGGCTGAAGGTGGACAGGCGCTTCGCGATGCCGCAGGGCGGCGAGCTGGCCTTCCTCTCGGACGGGCCGGCGGGAGCCACCCAGCTGGAGCTCATCCACGACGACAGGGCGACCGCGAATTACCAGGGCACGGGCATCTCGATCGGGTTCGAGACCAGGGACCTGGACGCGGAGCTTGAGCGCCTGGTGGCTGCGGGCATCTCCGTAGCCAAGGGACCGTTCACGGTGGGCGGCGGGACGCGGTTTTTCTACATCAAGGATCCCGACGGCCTGGACGTGCAGATCGTCCAGAAAGGCGCGTAGAGAGCGCTGATACGGAAAGCAACCACAGAGACACTGAGGCACAGAGAAGGCTTCTATAGAGAATTGAACCACGGAGACACGGTGCGATCCGAGCAGTGCGGAGGATCGCAGGGGTCCGGGGGTATCCCCCGGAGAGGGGGAAGCGGAGAAACGTCCGGTATTGCCGGACTTTCGAAGCGAGGGGGAGACTTCCCCCTGATGGTTCAATGATTCAGCGCCACGCGTCAGTCGGTGGCTGATGACAGTCGCCCCGCGCCCGGGGATTGCGTATACTGGATGTATGGAGGTGAGGCCATGGACCGGATGCGCAGAACCGCGGGGAAACGGGTCGCCGTGCTTGCGTCCCTCATGCTGGCGGCGGCTTCCATGGCCGCGCAGGCCCAGACCCAGTCCGAGCTGGAGGCCCTGCGCGAGGGAACCCTGGCCCGCGTCAACGCCGTCCGGGCGCTGGCTGGCCTGGATCCGGTGACCCTGGACCCGGAGCTCAGCCGCGGTGCCCAGGAGCATGCGCTCTACCTGGTGGACAACCGCGTCGATCCGCGCTCGGACGTCCACGTCCAGGATCCCCGCCTGCCCGGGGCGAGCGCAGCCGGGGCTCGGGCGGCGGCCGCCTCGGTGATCATGGAGCGCGTGCCCCCCACCGACGCGGTATCGTTCCACCTGTCAACGCTGTTCCACCGCCTGCCCTTGGTAGCCCCGGGACTCAGGTCCATCGGGGTGGGCGCGGCCAGGGGGGACCCCTGGGTGTGGGCCACGGTGCTGGACCTGCAGGGCGGGCTGGGGAGCTCGACGAGGACGGAACCGGTCTGGATTCCCGGCGACCGCTCCACGGGCATGCCGACCACCTTCGGGCTGGCCCGGCCCGGCCTGGTGGTGCACGAGAGCCCGGACCCCCTGGCCGGCGACCTGAGCGCGGGCTACCCCATCACGATCGGGTTCCCGAAAGGCTCCAGGATAACGGGCGTCAGCTTCCAGCTCTCCGGCCCGGCCGGCGCCGTGCCCGTCTACCTGTTCTGGCCCGACAGGCCTCCCGCCGGCGTCACGGCCGCCTATCTGTGGGACAGCGTGGCCGCCATCCCCAAGGATCCGCTGGCCAGGAACACCCCCTACCGCGCCGTCCTCAAGGCCACGGTGAACGGAAAGCCCTACGAGGCCGCTGTTGAATTCACCACCGGCGACGACACGGGACTTCCCGCCCTGGAGGGTGCGGCGCACGCCGAACCGGAGCGCGCATACTGGTTCGAGAAGGTATCGGGCTACGGACCCTGGGGCCTGATGGACGAGACCGGGCGCGTCCTCCTGGAACCGCGCTTCGACGCAGTCAGGCCGTTTTCCGAGCGCCGCGCAGCCGTCAACGAAGGCGGCGAGCTGTCCGTCACGGGCAGGGTATCGGGCGGGCTCTGGGGACTGGTGGACACGCGCGGCGGCGTCCTGGTCCAGCCCAGGTACGACGAGCTGCGGGACTTCGGCGGGGGCAGGGCAGCGTTCCGGCTGGGCAGGCTCTGGGGCTTCCTTGACGCGGCGGGCAGGGAGGCCATTCCGGCGCGGTACGACGAGGCGCGGGATTTCTCCGAGGGACTGGCCGCGGTGCGCGCGGGCGCGTCCTGGGGTTTCATCGACCCGGCCGGGAAGCCGGTCCTGCCCTTGGGGTACGAAGGGGCCGGCCCGTTTTCAGGGGGCAAGGCGGCGGTCAGGCTGTCCGGGAAATGGGGCTACGTCGGTACGGACGGACGTATGGCCATTCCCGCGACCTGGGACCAGACCTGGCCCTTTTCCGAGGGTTACGCGCCGGTGCGCTCCGGGAGCCTCTGGGGCCTGATCGACGCTCTCGGCCGGGTCGCCATCGAGCCTGCCTGGGAGCTCCTCATGCCGCCTTCCGGAGGGCGTGTCGTCGTGGGCAGGGCCGGTCTACAGGGCCTCGTCGACGTCGCGGGCAGGCAGGTGCTCGCTCCGACCTATGTGCACATTGATGTTTTCAGCGAGGATAGGGCCGTAGTCGAGGACCGCTCCGGGAGGCTGGCCTTCATCGACCCGGACGGCAGGCTGGTCACCGGCTGGTTCCTGCACGCCGCCCCGTTCTCGGGGGGCCGGGCCGCGGTGGCGGACACCAGGCAGGCAGGCTTCATCGGCCCGGACGGCGCGTGGCTCGTGCGGAACCCGTCCTGGTCCTGGGTCTCCGAGTACGAGGGGCCGCTTGCCCGGGTGGAACTCAGGGACATGGACCAGGTGATCGATACCGCCGGCCGCGTGCTGTGGGCGGGGCGGCTGGAGTCCCTCTCGCAATCATCGCTTGGCGATGGGCTCCTGGCGGTGAACGGGGCCGAGTCCGGGTACGCGAGCCTGGACGGACGGTCCGGTTTCCTGAAGGTGCCGTACTGGACGCGAAGGTTCTCGCAGGGGCTCGCCGCGGTCAGGGACCGGGACGGCCGGTGGGGTTACATCGATCCGCTCGGGAACGTGGCCATCGCGCCGCGCTGGGACGACGCGGAGGCATTCGCCGACGGCTTGGCACCGGTAAAGCTGGGCAAGCTCTGGGGTTACGCCGACCGGGCGGGGCGCATGGCGATCGAGCCGCGCTGGGACTACGCATCCGTCTTCGTGGGCGGGCGCGCGGTGGTCAGGCTGGGCGGCCGCATGGGCATCATCGACGGCTCGGGGCGGGCGATACTGCCCCTCGGGGAGCGGAGCGTCAGCCCGCGCTCTGCCGCGGAGGGCGAGGCCGGCTGGTTCGTGGTGAGGGAAGGCGGCAAGACCGGTTTCATG
>JAKLIU010000241.1 GCA_022709445.1 Spirochaetota bacterium
CAGCTCGGGCTTGTCCTTGCCCGCCTGGGCGTCGGTGCCCGTCTCGGCCTGCTCCTTGGCGAAGGGCTTTTCCCGGGACGATCCCAGGATGGTGCCGCCCTGGGTCAGGATGCCGGAGAAATCCGCCGGCCCGAGCGCGCGGGTGTCGCCTTCTATCAGGCCCCGGTAGCCGTTGGACACGCCGACTATTTCCATGCCGTAGCGGCCGGAGGCGGCCTTGGCGACGCCGCGGATGGCGGCGTTCAGGCCCGGGCAGTCGCCGCCGCTGGTGAGTATGCCGAAGCGGCGGACCTTGGATCCGGCCATGGTGCCTCCCTGGGATCCCGGGTGCGGGACCGTCTACCTGCCGAAGATGGCCGGCTTGCCGCCGTGCCTGAGCGCCTTGCCCGCGTCGCGGGGCGGGTCGTCCAGCGACCTGAGGACGAAGCGCGCGAGCGCTTCGGGCTGGGCCGATTCGTCCCGGATGAACATGAAGCGGCAGCGGGATTCCGGGGCGGCCAGGAGTCCGGCGGCCAGTCCTTCCAGCGCGCCGGCAGCCATGGAACCCAGGGCTCCCCGGGACTCGCGGGCGGGCAGGACCAGGGCCACCGTGCCGCCCCCGCGCTCGATCATGCGCCGCATGGCCTCGCGGATCAGCCATGCATGGCCGGCTGCCCAGGACAGGGCGGCCGCCTCGATCTCGCGCGGCGCGGTTTCCGGGAAGCTGTGGCCGTCGGCCGGCGGATCCGCGAAGACCACCAGCTCGTCCAGGGTGCCGCCCAGCGCGTTCTCGCCCTCGATGACCGCGGTGCGCGCCGAGGCGAAGGAGGGCGGGTCCCAGGGCACGGCGGTGCCGTCCGGACCGCCGTCGCCCGCTGCGCGGCCGTGCGCGCCCAGGGCAAGTTCCCTCCCGGCGGAGCGGGCTTCCGACGCGAAGGCGTCCGCGAACGGGCTGCCCGCGGGAAGGGCGAACGTTGTCTTTTTCACGGGGCCAGTGTACTATGGCCGCCGCCCGGGCGCAAGGCGACGGGCCGACGGAGAGCCGATGAAACTAGCGCTGTGCCAGATCGACCCCACGGTCGCGGACTTTGACGGGAACGCGGCACGCATCCTGTCGGCCGCGGAATCCGCCCTGCCGTCCGCCCCCGACATGATCGTCTTCCCCGAGATGGCGCTCTGCGGTTACCCGCCCATGGACCTGCTGGGCCAGCCGGGCTTCATCGAGGCCCAGGAGGCCGCGTTCAGGCGCCTGCAGCGGAGCCTCCCCGGGGGCGTCGCCGTGGCGGTCGGGCACGTGGCCCGCACCGAGGGCAAGCCGGGCAGGCCGCTGGCCAACGTGGTCTCCGTGCTGCTGGACGGCAGGGTCGTCTTCCGCCAGGCCAAGACCCTCCTGCCCACCTACGACGTGTTCGACGAGGCCCGCTACTTCGAGCCGGCCGCCACCCGCGAAGTGTTCGAGTACCGCGGCTCGCGCGTGGGCTTCGCCATCTGCGAGGACCTCTGGCGGGAGACCGAGCCGGTGCCGGGCATGCACTACGCCATCGACCCGCCGCGCGAGCTCCTGGACGCCGGCGCGGACCTGATCATCGTCCCGTCCGCCTCGCCCTACCAGATGGACAAGCTGGACCTGCGCATCAAGCTCTGCGCGGACCTGGCCAGGCGGGGCTCCCTGCCCGTGGCCTACTGCAACATGGCCGGCGGCAACGACTCCCTGGTCTTCGACGGCCGCGCCTTCCTGGTGGACCGCGGGGGCGGACTGGTCGCCCTGGGCGATTTCGGGGAGGGCGTGCTGGTGGTGGACACGGAGGCGCATCCGGCCGACGAGCCTCCCCGCGCGCCCGACCGCCACGACGAGGTGGAACGCGCCCTGGTGGAGGGCATACGCGGCTACATGCGCAAGTGCGGCTTCAAGCGAGCCCACCTGGGGCTGTCCGGCGGCATCGACTCGGCCATCGTCGCGGTGCTGGCCGCCAAGGCGATAGGGCCGGAGAACCTGACCTGCATCACCCTGCCGTCGCGCTTTTCCTCCGAAGGCTCGGTCTCCGACAGCGCAGCGCTCTGCCGGGAGCTGGGCTGCCGCCTGGAGAACATTTCCATCGAAGGCCCCTTCTCCAGCTTCCTGTCCACCCTGGAGCCGCAGTTCCGCGGCCTGCCCTTCGGGCTGACCGAGGAGAACCTGCAGGCGCGCATACGCGGGGACATCCTGATGGCCTGGTCCAACAAGTTCGACTCGATGCTCCTGACCACCGGGAACAAGAGCGAGCTGGCCGTGGGCTACTGCACCCTGTACGGCGACATGTGCGGGGCCATCGCCCCCATCGGGGACCTGCTCAAGACCGAGGTCTTCGCGCTCTGCGAGCGCATCCACGCGCGCGAGGGCATCCTGCCGCGTTCCATCATCGACAAGCCGCCCTCCGCGGAGCTCAGGCCCAACCAGCTGGACCAGGACTCGCTCCCGCCCTACGACCAGCTGGACGCCGTGCTCAGGCCCTACCTGGAGCGTGACCTGGACGCGGCCGACATCGTCGCGCTGGGCCACGACCCGGCCCTGGTCCGGCGCGTGATCGGGATGACGGTCCGGGCCGAGTACAAGCGCAGGCAGGCGGCCCCGGTGATCAAGGTGTCGCCCCGCGCCTTCGGCATCGGCAGGCGCATGCCCATGGCTCGCGCCGCCTACGAGGCCGGGCAGGCATGAGCCTGAGGCCGGTGGTTGGCAAGGGCTTCTTTCCCGGCCTGGCCCTGGGGCTCATCGGGCTGGGCGCGGTGGCCCTCGCGGTCCAGTTTCCCTCCTCCTGCCCGCCGTACCGGCCCGAGCCCGGCGCCGGCTTCCATGACGACCCGGCGGCGGACGCCCGGGATCCGGGTACCGCGGACGGGATGAGCGCCGCGGAACCGCCCGTGACCAGCCTGCTCGCCTGCGGGGACATACTCCTGGCCCGCACGCCGGGCAAGCGCGCCGCGGACCACGGCTTCCGCTACCTGTTCCAGGGCGTGCGGGAGCTGGTATCGTCGGCCGACCTGGCCTTCGCCAACCTGGAAACGCCCGCCTCCTACCTCGGTTCGCCCTGGCCGGGCAAGCCGCCGGTGGTCACCTTCAGGGCAGATCCAGCCACGCTCTTCGGGCTGGCCTGGGCCGGCTTCGACGTGGTCTCCCTGGCCAACAACCACATGAACGACTACGGACCGCGGGCGGTGGCCGAGACCCTGGAGTACCTGGACCTCCTGGACGTGGCGCGCACCGGCGCGGGCATGAGCCTGGAGGAGGCCAGGCGGCCGGCGGTCCTGACGGTGGGCGGGGAGACCTTCGTTTTCCTGGCCTACGCCGAGCCCATCTGGAGCGTGCGCGAGGCCAGGCCGATCGCCTGGCGCGAGGCCCCGCGGCGGGCCGAGGAACGGCTGGAGGGGCCGGTCCCGGAAGCGTCGCCCTACGGCCCGGACGACGGCAAGGGCTCGCCGGCCGGAGTGGTCCACGCCACGGCGGAACGCATGCTGGAAGACATCCGCGCCGTCCGGGAGGAGCTGTCGCCGGATTACCTGTTCGTCTCGGTGCACTGGGGCGACGAGCACCAGCACTACCCGACTCCCGCCCAGAAAGCCCTGGGCCGCGCC
>JAKLIU010000242.1 GCA_022709445.1 Spirochaetota bacterium
CGGTCAACTACGAACTGCGTTCCGGCGCGACCCGGGTTACGGACGCCACCGGCTTCTCGGTGTACTACTCGGCCGCAGCCTTCGCGGACGCGCTGGTGGCCATCGATCCGGCCAGGCCGGAAAGCTACCGCGCGCGGGCGGACCTGTCCGCCATGGGCATGCTGGAGGACTGAGCCGCGAGCGGCGGAGGCGGCGCAAGCGCCGGCGGCGGCGACAGCCGGCTCAGGGACTCAGGAAGGGACGCGACTCGGCCAGCAGCCTGAAGCCGCGCTTCCCCACCACCGGCCGGCTCATCGGCCCGGCGTCTATCGTGATGAAGGCATAACCACGGGCGGCGGCCTCGGCGATGCGCGCGGCCAGCATGGCCGTGTAGATGCCCCGGTTCCTGAACGCCGGCAGCGTGGAACCGCCCCAGAGGCTGGCGAAGGGAGAACCCTTCGGGAGAATCACCCGGGATGCGCTCACCGGCACGCCGTCCGCGTAGGCAACGTAGACGCTCATGTACCCCGGGCAGGCACGCATCTGCCTGGCTACCTGCTCCGCGTAGGCCGCGCCGTCCTCGTCCCAAACCGCGCCGTCCACCACGCCCAGGTCGCCCAAGCCGTCCGGGTCGACGATGCGCCTGATCTCGATGCCGGGCACGGTACCGGGCAGGTCCGGAGCCTCCGCCAGTTCGAGCGCCATGACGGACTCGAGCTCGCCGGGTTTGAAACCGGCGCGCCCTAGCCTGTCCGCGAGGTCGGCCGGCCGGTCGTGGGAGAAGGTCTTCCACTCGAAGCCCTGTCCCCTGCCCGCGAAGAACTCCAGCTCGCCGGCTATGGCCGCGTCGGCGTCGCGCCCGTCCAGGTCCGACCACAGGAGGCAACCGCATCCGCCCGAGTCGTCCACCATGCGCACGGTGGCCGGCCCCTCCACCCTGGTGAAGCCGGGCTGCACCGATTCCCGCCGTTCCCACCTGTCGTACAACTCCAGTATCCGGTCAGTATCCAAGCTGCCTCCGTTCGCGCCGCCCCATGGTACATGACGGGCCCGCGCCGCGAAAGCGACAGCACCGGTATACGGAATCTTTCCGCAGCCGGGACGCGGCCGGGCTTGCGCTCCCTCCGGGCAGGGCGGAGAATGATCGGCGGAGGACGACGAGATGAAACCAGCTCCCCCGCTCCCGCGCCGCATGGCGGCCTTGCTCGCCGCTGCCTTCGCCCTGGCGGCCCTGTCCTGCCCGCGGCCGTCATCCGCCCCGGTTGCGCAAGCGGGGCCGGAACCGGTTCGGCTCGCGGCCGCGCCCCCTGCCATCCCGCCCACGGCCCTGGTGGAAGCGGGCTCGTTCCTGATGGGCAGCGAAGACGGCCTGGAAAACGAGCGCCCGGTCCGGAGGGTGACGCTCACGAGGGATGTCCTGTTCGCCGTGCGCATGGTGAGCTTCGACGACTGGGACCTCTACTGCGCCGCCACCGGACGCCCCCTGCTGCCGTCGCGGAACGGGGAGCGCGGGAGCGTGCCGGTCATCCACGTGGACTGGTTCGACGCGGTCGCCTACTGCAACTGGCTGAGCCAGGCGCACGGCCTCAGGCCCTGCTACTCGGGAGGCGGCAACGTGATCGCCTGCGATTGGGACGCCGACGGCTGGCGCCTGCCCAGCGAGGCGGAATGGGAGTGGGCGGCCCGAGGCGGGGTCGCCGGCCGGGGCCATGAATGGTCCGGGAGCGACGACCCGCTGGAGGTTGCCTGGCTCTCCGCCAATTCCGGCGGCCGCATGCACCCGGGCGGGGAGCTGGCGCCCAACGGGCTCGGCATCTTCGACATGTCCGGCAACGTCAACGAGTTCGTCTTCGACTGGTCGGGCACGGCCGTGGACCAGCGGATGCTCAGGGGCGGAGAGTTCCTGGACACCCGGGACTGGGCCCAGGTTGGACGTGTCGACCGGGCCAGGGCTCCGTGGCTGGAAATGACCAGCAAGGGCTTAAGGGTGGCAATGCACGCGGACGCCCTGTTCCCCGTGCCGTTCCGGGTGCGCTATGACGGGAACGGCAGCACCGGGGGAACCGTCCCGGCGGATTCCGCGCTGTACGTGGAGTACTACGGCGTCGCGTCCGACGACCTCTACTACCTGGGGAATCCCGGTTCGCTCGCCAAGACCGGCAACGCGTTCGCCGGATGGGGCGTCGACAGGGACGGCGACGGGGCCATCAACGACGACGGAAGCGTCGTGCTCGATGCCTTCGGCGAGTACATAGACGTCAATACCAATACCACCTTGATAGCGCAGTGGACCCCGGCTACCTACTCCGTCACCTACTACGGCAACTCGCAGACCTCGGGTACCGCGCCCGCCGAGCAGTCCTGCGTCTATGGGAACAGCTTCACCGTGGCCGCCAAGGGAGACCTTGCGAGGACCGGCAAGGTATTCCTGAGCTGGAACACCGCCTGGGACGGTTCGGGCACCACCTACCTGCCCGGCCAGTCCTGTGCGATCCCGGCGGGCAACCTCACGCTGTATGCCCACTGGGCCCGCCTCGAGGCGGTCTCCGTCCCGGCCAAGTCCTTCTTCACCGGCACGGATGACTCCGGTTCGGGATCCGTGGCCTCGGCCTTCCTCATCGGGACGACGGAGGTCAGCTACGACCTGTGGTACGCCGTGCGCGTCTGGGCCGAGGGGCACGACTATTCGTTCGCCAACCCAGGCAGGCCGGGCACGGGAGGCACGATTGGCGCTGTCCCGGGATTCGGCACCTACGACAAGCCCGTAACCACCGTGAACTGGAGGGACGCCATGGTCTGGCTGAACGCCCTCACGGAATGGTACAACGCCAAGACGGGTTCCGCCCTCGCCTGCGTCTACTGCACCACGGCGGGCTATGGAACGCCCATACGGTCGAGCGCTGACGGGTCTTTCGGATCTTCGGTGGATACGACGGCAGGCAGCTTCGACAACCCGTATGTCAACCCGGCGGCCGGCGGTTTCCGGCTGCCCACCGGTGCCGAGTGGGAGCTGGCGGCGCGGTACCGCACCGATTCCAACGCCGACGGCGACATAAAGGACGCGAACGAGTACTACCCGGGAAGCTGGGCCAGCGGGGGCTGGGCACCGGCCTTGGACGCCAATGACGTCATGGGCCCATTCGGCGCAGCCGGCGCGAATGGCGTTCTCGACGGCAAGGAGAGCAACGACCGGTACTCCGTCTATTCCGCGTACTGGGCCGGGAGCGACTGGACCTACCTGGATCCCGGCGACCATGATGTGCGGAGCGTTTACGCCAATGCCCTGGGCCTCTATGACATGAGCGGCAACGCGCGGGAGTGGTGTTTTGACTGGAGGACGGCGGACGTGAGCCGCATGTACCGCGGTGGCAGCTTGTCGCTGGTGGCTACCCATCTTCAGGCGGGATATCTTCCGGCGGGGACGGGGCCGTATGGCGAGATTTCCGACACTGGCATCAGGATAGCGAGAAACTCTCCTTGAGAAGATCTCCGCCGGGCGGCCGACTGGGTCTCCCGGCGGATGCCATGGCAGAGCGTGTGCGCCCCGCTTGATTTTTTTGATTCGACCCTATATATTGCCCCTTCGACGGGGAATTAGCTCAGTTGGTA
>JAKLIU010000243.1 GCA_022709445.1 Spirochaetota bacterium
CAACGAGCCCTGGCTGCGGCGCCTGGAATCGGCCAGCGGGTCCTGGGCCATGTTCCGCGTGTCGGGCACGGGCCACGAGGACTTCGCCATGACCCTGCAGGTGACGCCGATCGCCCGCTTCATGGGCCTCTCCAGGGGCATCACCCGCGGCCGGTTCAGGCTGGCCTCCACCAGGACGGGCGCGGACTGGCTGCTCGCGGCCCTGAGCGGCGACCCGGCCGCCGCCTACGCCGGGCTGCCCGAAGCCGGGGCGATACCGGAGCTGTCGGCCGACTGACCCTTCCTCCGAGCCAGGAGGAAGCGCAGCTCCTTCTGGCTGAAGCCGTAGGCCGAGCCGCAGTTGTGGCACTTCACTTCCAGGGGGAACGGGCCGTTTTCCGCCGCATCGGCCAGCTCGTCCTCGGGGAGCGAGCCCAGGAAGGCAGCCAGCCTGCCCTTCGCGCAGGGGCAGTGAAACTCCACCCGCCGCTCGTCCAGCAGGTTCAGGTCGAAGAACGGGAACGAGCGCAGAGCCACGTCCATGCGCCCGGCACCCGTGGCGAAGGTCTCCCCCAGGGCCGGCAGGCCGTACACCAGGCGCTCCACCCGGTCCAGGGCCTCGGCGCTCGCGCCGGGCAAGGCCTGCAGGAACAGTCCGCCCGCCCCGGCAACCCTGCCCTCCGCGTCAAAGTGGATGCCCAGCGAAAAACTGGTGCGCGTCTGTTCCGAGAGGTGGTAGAAGTAGGCCAGGTCCTCGGCCAGCCTGCCCGTGCGCATGGCGACGCTGCCCGACACCGGCTCCGTGCGGCCCTCCGGGTAGCGCACCAGGGTCAGCTGCCCCTTCCCGAGGAGCGGACCGGTGTCCAGCGATTCAGGCGGACCGTCCAGCTCGAAAGGGTTGGCGTACAGCCGCCCCCTCACGTTGCCCGCGGCATCGCAGTCCACGGAAAATCCCTGCGCCGGGCCGTCGCCCTCCGCCTTGAGCGCCAGACGGTCCGCTCCCTTGAGCGTCGACGAAAGCAGGGCCATGGCCAGGTAGGCCTTGCCGAGCACCAGGGTCTCCAAAATGCCCAAACCGTGGGCCTCACGCGCCAGGGTGACCATGGCGGTGGCATTGACCAGGGTCCCGCGCACGGAGTCGCCCTCCAGGGTGAACACGGTCATGCCGTCAGCCGGCAGGCGGGCGAGACGCTCCAGCGATACGGGGTCATGGAGTTCCGGTTTGATCATGGCACGCTCCCGGCGGACGGACGGTTTGTGGCCGGATTCTAGCATGGAAGCGCGTCCCGGATCAGGTACGCGCCGGGATCGGGAAAAATGTCGATATCGACAAAAAAGTCATGTTAAGGTCTCGTAATACCGCTGATATGGTGATAGTATTCTATAATTATGGACCGCTCGACCGGCCGGGGCTCCCCGCCGGCGGATGCGCGGTTCCAGCAAGTTGCAGGGCACCCGGCAGCCCGATCCGGGGCCCGGAGGGTTCTCGATGCACCCGATCCCCACTCGTTCGCCCAGCGCGGTTCTCGCGATGGCCCTCCTGCTCCTCTCCCCGGCGGCCCTCCCGGCCCAGGACCTTCGCGCCAGGATCAGCCCAGAGTTCATGATACCCCTCGCCGATACGGCCCAATTCGCCGTCGGCGGAGGCGCCGGTGCATCCTTGGAGCTGGAGCTGGCAGGCTTCCTGTCGCCCTACCTGGGGCTGGACCTGGTCTTCCTGGGCATGAGGAACGACACCGCGGTGACGGTCGCCTCGGGCGGCGCCGGACTGGGGGCCTTCATGTACCCGGTGCCCCGGCTCAGGCTGGGCCTGTCGGCCGGCGCGGGCGCCTACATGGGCAGCTACGAGAACGACGACGGCAACTTCATGACCGGCAACCTGTTCTGGCGGGCCGGCGCCGAAGCCGGCTATCGCCTCAGGCCGTCCATGACCCTATCGGCCGGCGCCTCCTACCTGGATTACCGCCGGCGGGCCGACAGCTTCTGGCAGGGGCTCTCCTTCACGCTGGTGCTGGACCTGGCCACTTCGTCCTCCGCGGTGGGCTACGTGTCGGTCAGCGACTCCAGCTCGGTACCCGTGTTCCCCACCCTGGCCGGCTCATACGCCACCGCGCCGTTCGGCCAGGTGACCATCCGGAACGCGGAGAGCGCCGAGGTGCGGGACGTGGAACTGTGGTTCCAGTCGGAGGGCTACACCTCCGCCCCGGTGCTCTGCGCCACCATCCCCTGGCTGGGCAAGGGCAAGACCGCCGTTGCCCCGCTCCTGGCATCCTTCGGGGACGCGGTGCTCGGCATCACGGACTCCCTCAAGGTGCGCGGCGAACTCACCATCCGCTACCGGCTGCTCGGCGAGCCCCGGGTCACCGCCAACGAGCTAACGGTGTCCTTCAACCACCGCAACGCCATCACCTGGCAGGATCCCCGCATCCTGGCCTCCTTCGCCAGCCCCAACGACCCGGCCGTGCTGGACATGAGCAAGTTCGTCGCTGGCGTGGTCCGCTCGCGGACCAGGGCGGAGCTGGATTCCAACCTGCAGTACGCGCTCGGGCTCTTCGAGGGGCTCAGGCTGGCGGGGATCACCTGGGTAGCCGATCCGCAGACTCCCTACGCCCGCATGCGGGCCGACCCGGCGGCTGTCGACTACGTGCAGTACCCGCACCAGACCCTGGCATACCGTTCCGGGGACTCGGACGACCTGGCCGTCCTGTACGCCGCCGCCCTGGAATCGGTGGGCGTGCCGGCCGCGCTCATCCCCCTGGACGGCGAGGTGCTGGTCGCCTTCAAGATGACCCAGGACGAAAGCGCGACCCGCGGCTCCTTCTCGGAGGCCGGCGACTTCATCTTCATCGACGGCGAGGCCTGGGTGCCCGTCCGCGTCACGCTCATGCGCGAGGGCTTCCTCCGCGCCTGGACCGAGGGGGCCAAGGCGGCCGCCGCGACCGGCGCCAAGGCGCGATTCTTCCGGCTATCGGACGGCTGGCGCGACTTCGGGCCCATCGGCATTCCCGGGATCAGCCCCACGGCCAGGAAGCCGGCCGAGGATTCAGTCGCCGTGGTCTTCGAGAACGCCGTTGGCCTGGTGGTGGCGAGGGAAGTGTCGCCGCGGGCCGACCGCATGCGCAAGTCCTTCGGCGCCGGCGGAGGGACCGGCAGGCAGCGCAACTCGCTCGGCATACTCTACGCCCGCTACGGCATGTACGCCGAGGCCCGCGAGGAGTTCCAGGCGGCGGCGGCCATGGACTACCACGGAGCCTTCGTGAACATGGGCAACGTAGCCTTCCTGCTGGGGGACTTCGCCGTCGCCGAGACCTGGTTCCGCAAGGCCTCGACCGTGATGCCCGACGACCCGGCGGTGATCATCGGCCTGGCGCGCACCATGTACGAGCTGGACCGCTACGAGGAGGCCGACGCGCTCTTCAGGCGGGCCATCATCTTCCAGCCCGAGCTGGCCGTCCGCTACGGCTACCTGTCGGCCAGCATCGGGGGCTCGGGATCCCGCGCCTCTGCGGTCGCCGACCGCGGCGGCGGCATGATGTGGGACGAGTGATGTGCGCCGCGGGAGCCGGGCTTTCGTGACGCCCCGTTACCGGCCCGCC
>JAKLIU010000244.1 GCA_022709445.1 Spirochaetota bacterium
CCGATCCGCTCCAACTTCAAGGAAGGCCTGTCCGTCATCGAGTTCTTCATCTCCACCAACGGCGCGCGCAAGGGCCTCGCGGACACCGCGCTCAAGACCGCCGACGCCGGCTACCTCACCAGGCGCCTCGTGGACATCGCGCAGGACGTCGTCATCAACGAGGACGACTGCGGGACCATCAACGGTGTGGTGCACGCGGCCATCAAGGACGGCGAGGAAATCGTCGAGACCCTCCGCGAGCGCATCGTGGGCCGCTACACCCTGGAACGCATCAAGCACCCGATCACCGGGGACCTCATCGTGGACGTGAACGAGGAGATCACCGAGGAGATCGCCCAGCGCATAGACGATGCGGGCGTGGAGACCGTGGTCATCCGTACCGTGCTCACCTGCGAGGCCAAGCACGGCGTCTGCCGCAAGTGCTACGGCCGCAACCTGGCAACCGGCCGCACCGTGGAGATCGGCGAGGCGGTCGGCATCATAGCCGCCCAGTCCATCGGCCAGCCGGGCACCCAGCTGACCATGCGTACCTTCCACATCGGCGGCGCGGCCACCAAGGCCTCGGAAGAGAACCGAATCAGCCTCAAGTACCCGGTGTTCGTCACCGAGATCGAGGGCCTGTACGTCACCCTGCAGAACGGCCACTTCCTGTTCACCCGCAAGGGCTACCTGATGGCCTGCAAGGTGTTCGGGCAGTGGGACCTCGAGAAGGGCGACGAGCTCCTGGTCGAGGACGGCCGGCGCATCCTCAAGGGCGACTCGCTCATCAAGCGCAAGGGCAAGAACGGCGAGGTGGTCAAGGCCACCGATATCTCCTACGCCAAGGTGCTGGACGGCGGCAAGCGCCTCCTGTCCATCGCCCAGGAGGCGAGGGTGGAGGTCCGCAACGGCTCCGAGGTAGTCGCCAAGGTGGGCGAGGTGGTGCCGGCCAACGCCGCCCTGGCCACCTTCGACCCCTTCTCCGATCCGATCATCTCCGAGTACGACGGCTACGTGCGCTACGAGGACATCATCCCCGGCTCGACCCTCAAGGAAGAGATCAACGAGGATACCGGCAATGTTGAGAAGAAGATCGCGGAGTTCGGCGTGGAGCGCGACGCCAAGCAGCCCCGCATCGTCATCACCGACGAGGCCGGCAACGAGACCTTCCAGTACCTGCTCCCCGGCGGCGCCTACCTGAACGTCGAGGACGGCGAGGTGGTGAAGGCCGGAAAGACCCTGGCCAAGACCCTCAAGGAAGGCGCGCGCGCGATGGACATCGTGGGCGGCCTCCCGAGGGTCGGCGAGCTCTTCGAGGCCCGCAAGCCCAAGACCCCGACCGTGCTGGCCATGGTGTCCGGCAAGGTCGCCTTCCGCGGCATCGTCAAGGGCAAGCGCGTGGTCGTGGTCATGGACCTGTTCGGCAAGGAGTACAAGCACCTCGTGCCCATGGGCCGCAGGCTCCTCGTTCGCGACGGCGACGTGGTGGAGGCCGGCGACAAGCTCTGCGACGGCAACCCCAACACCCACGACATCCTGAACATATCCGGAGAGCACGCCTGCCAGCGCTTCATCATGGACGAGATCCAGCAGGTGTACCGCCTCCAGGGCGTCACCATCAACGACAAGCACATCGGCGTGATCGTCCGCCAGATGATGAAGAAGGTGGAGATCGTGGCGCCCGGCGACACGCGCTTCATCTACGGGCAGCAGATCGACAAGTACCGCTTCCACGAGGAGAACCGCCGCGTGGGCGTCGAGGGCGGCCAGCCGGCCGTCGCGCGGCCCCTGCTCATGGGCATCACCAGGGCCTCGCTCAAGATCGACTCCTTCATTTCCGCGGCCTCCTTCCAGGAGACCACCCGGGTGCTGACCGACGCCGCCATCGCCGGAGCGGTGGACCAGCTGCGCGGCCTCAAGGAGAACGTGGCCATCGGCCACCTGATCCCGGCCGGCACCGGCATGCGGACCTACAAGAACATCCGCATCTCCGACGAGGAGAACGAGGACGTGGACGCCTACGTGGAGGAAGTGCTGGAGAAGCGCAAGAAGGAACGCGAGCTGGCCGCCCTGCCACTCGGCGACGACCAGGCCGCCTACGTCGAGGAGGCCGAGTTCGAGGAGGACACGGCCTTCGAGAACGACGAGGGTTTCTCCCCCGTGGACGAGGAAGTAACCGAGGAAGATTAATCGCGCCTTTGGCGCGATATCGCGGTTCCGGCGAGGCCGGAACCGCGGGTTGGTAGCCGAACGATGGTTTTGCAGTACCGCCTTTGGCGCGATATCGCGGTTCCGGCGAGGCCGGAACCGCGGGTTGGGTGCGGATGGTGGGAACTGAGGTTTGGATAATAAGTTATCGGCTTCAGTTCCCGCGTCGCCCTGGGGGAGGCTTCCGCAATCCGGGTTCCGTGCGGACGGATTGACAAGCAACCGCAAGAAATTCTATTGTATTCAGCCGGCGCGTCTTACCAGCGCGCCTACGGGATTCTCGTGTACCAAATACCGTCGAGCCATGCTGAGGTTCGGCAAAAACCAGGAGACGAAGGTTTCATGCCTACGATCAACCAGCTGATCCGGATGGGGCGAAAGCAATCCATCTGGAAGACCAAGAGTCCGGCCCTCGATGAATGCCCGCAGAAACGCGGCGTATGCACCCGAGTCATGACCATGACTCCGAAGAAGCCGAACTCGGCCCTCCGGAAGGTGGCGCGCGTGCGCCTGTCCCACGGCATCGAAGTTACCGCTTATATCCCGGGCATCGGGCACAACCTGCAGGAGCACTCGGTGGTTCTCATCCGCGGCGGACGCGTGAAGGACCTTCCGGGCGTTCGTTACCATATCATCCGCGGCGCCAAGGATACCCTGGGCGTGGCTGACCGCAAGCAGGCGCGCTCCAAGTACGGCGCCAAGCGGCCGAAGGCGTAGGGGGCGGACCATGGGACGGAAGAAGAAGTCCATAGACCGCGGCCACATGCCGGACGCGCGCTACAACAGCGTGATGGTCACCAAGTTCATCTGCAGGATGATGTGGCAGGGCAAGAAGTCCATCTGCACCACCATCGTGTACGACGCCTTCGGCGCCCTCCAGGAGAAAGCCGGCGTCCCGGCCCTGGACGCGTTCATGAAGGCCCTGGACAACGTCAAGCCGATGGTCGAGGTCAAGTCCCGCCGCGTCGGCGGCGCCACCTACCAGGTGCCGATCGAGATCCGAGAGCAGCGGCGCGAGGCCCTGGCCATGCGCTGGCTGATCAACGCGGCCCGCGGCCGGTCCGGCAAGTCCATGGCTGACCGCCTGGCTTCCGAGCTCGGCGACGCGTTCAGCAACACGGGCACCGCCGTGAAGAAGCGCGAAGACACGCACCGGATGGCCGAGGCCAACAAGGCGTTCGCCCACTACCGCTGGTAGTCGGCCGCCCGGGCGGCCCCCAGCCACGCCCGGCGCCTCCCCTTGAAAAGGTGGCGCCGGGATCATATAATGCGGAAGCCCACGGAAAATGTCGGTTTCCCTTTTTCCGTAATACAAGTCCAGGAGGATACGAATGGCGAAAGAGAAGTTTAATCGTACCAAACCGCACATGAACGTGG
>JAKLIU010000245.1 GCA_022709445.1 Spirochaetota bacterium
GCCTGCCGTGAAGGATGCGCAGGCCGGCGATCGCGACCGAGCGGATGCACAGGCCGCAGCAGAACGAGAACGCCAGGTACCATGCGGCTGAGGCCAGGTACCGGCCGGGCGAGGACGCGGCAAGGGGCGACGCGACCGCCAGGGGCAGCACCGCGCCGGCCAGCCCCGCGCTCAGCGAGGATGCGAACGGGGCCGCCGCCTTGAGCAGGAGGCCATCCAGCGGCCGTGCCGGATGCAGGGCCAGCCTCGCGCCCAGGCCGCCGAGTCCGCCGGAGAGGGCGATCACCAGCATGGCCGGAAGGCTGGCGACCAGGGCATGCAGGTGCAGCGTGGCATGGAATGACTCCCGCGAGGCGTGCGCCCCGGCGCTGGACCACAGGAACAGGGTGGCCGCGATCGCTTCCAGTATGACCATGCCGCCCAGCCAACCCAGCAGCATGCGCATGCCGCCCTCGGCCTTGGAGCGTGCCATGCGCCCGGATGCCGCCGCGCGAACACAGGACAGGACCGTGCGCAGGTCGATGGAAGGGATCTCCTTCATCGCGTTCCCAGCCAGCGCAGGCTGTCGCCGGAACGTCGGGCGGCTGCAGTCGCGGCCACGGTTCCCAGCATCCACCTGCCTCCGGCCGCCCGGGCGGCCAGCGATTCGTCGTGGCAGGAAAACAGGGTGGAGATGCCGCGACCGGACAGGGTGGCCAGCAGGCCGGTCAGCAGCTCCGCGCGCTCCGCGTCCAGGCCTGCGAAGGGTTCGTCCATGAGCAGGATTTCCGGCCGTCCCAGCAGGGCCAGGGCTATGGCGACGCGTTTCCGGTTGCCGCGGGAGGCCAGGGAGACGTCAGGCAGGGCCGCCGCCTCTTCCAGGTCCAGGAAGCCGATCAGCTCTTCCGCCCGGGCATTCGCTTCCTTCCGACCCAGTCCCATGAGTGCGCCGCACAGGCTGAACTGGCCGCGCACCGACAGGCCGTCCACCAGGGCATCGTCGTCGGGCACCGCCCCGATGATGGCTTTCCATGGCGCCGAACCCGGATCCACGGGCGCGCCCCGGTGGACCAGCGCGCCGGAGTCCGCCGGCAGTTCGCCCCAGAGTATCCGGAGGAGGGTGGACTTGCCCGAGCCGTTCGGGCCCATGAGGGCGGTGACCGAGCCCGGTTCCAGCCTTGCGTCGAAGCCGTCGAGCACCTTCCGGGTGCCGAATGCCTTGCTGATGCCGCGGAGTTCCAACATGCGCACGAGCATGAGCCCGCTGCGTCCGGCAGTCAAGCGCCGGCCGGGCCGGGATCCAGGTTCCTGACCAGCTCCAGGAATTCCGGCAAGCCGATGATGGTGAAGCCTGCGCCGGTCTCCACCCGCGGACCGGATGGCTTCACCAGGAACCGGGAACCGGGCGGCACGCCCAGCCGGGTTGCGGCTCCCGACGCTCCGCGTCCGGGGCCTTCCCCGCTCCGCGGCCGCGCGATCGCGGCAGCCACGGGCCTGGGATCCGGACGCGCGCCCGTGAGCCGGTGGATCACCAGGTCCAGGCACGCGCCGTCCGCGCTCCGGTAGCGGCCGGCGGCCAGGCCATCGGGCAGGACAGCGCAGGCCTGCTCGACGGCGCATGCGCGCCAGGAGGCCGATGCCGCCTTCTCGCGGAGGGCAAGCTCCGCCGGCCCGCGGATTCCCAGGAGGGCGTGCATGAGACCGGTGTCGCGGAGGCTGATGGCCGGGGATGCGAGGCTGCGACCGGTTTCCGCCGGCGACAGGGAAGGCAGCAACCGGATGATGCCCGCATCAGCCAGTGCCGGGACCGCCCTGGCCACCGCGGGCCTGCTCACGCCCAGCTCGCGCGCGGCAGCGTTCACTTTCATGGCCTCGCCGGAGGACACGGCAGCCAGTTCCATGAGACGGAAGACGGCGTCCGGATCCAGCCCGAGGCCGAAGCCCCGGAGGATCGTGTAGGCCAGGTCCGCGGCCCGGCGGGCGCATACGGCCAGCGCGGCCTCGTCGTCCCGGGCGGCATAGGCCTCCGGGAAGCCTCCCCGCAGCCAGAGCCGCCCGATATTGGTCCGGCCTACCTCGAAGAGCGTGAAGGGTTCCAGGCGCAGGTGAGCCGGCCGGCGGTCCCCGCTGAACGGGCCTCCGATGAGGATGAACCGCGGGCAGGCCTTGCCGCCGCCCTTCCAGGCCTCCAGGGCCGACGAGACGCCCGCCGCCCGGGCCTCATCCGCGTCGTCCATGATGACCGCCCTGGCCGGGGACGGCGGGATCGCCTCGGAGACCATCTTCCGGGCTTCTGCGCTCCTGCCGTCCAGGACCGTCGCGCCGCCTGGAAGGGCCGCGGCCAGCTGTCGCGCCAGGGTGCTCCTCCCCGAACCGGGCAGGGCATCCACCAGGGTCAGGGACTGGGTTCGTGCCGCCTGGGTGACGGTACTGACCAGGGATCGATGTATCAACACCGCAAAATGATACCATGAAGATCAAATAGCGGCAATAAAACAGTTTGGGGGCGATCCAGTCAGCGGAGATCCGGCTGGAATCGTTGTACACTGTCGGGGAGCGCGAGGAGGCACGAGCGGTGAAAACGGGAGCCGGCAGATACGACGTGTGCGTCATCGGGGCGGGAGTCTGCGGGGCAAACATAGCCCGGCGGCTGTCGGCCTACGAACTGGACGTGGTCCTGGTGGACAAGGCGGCTGACGTGTCGTTCGGCGTGTCCAAGGCCAACTCGGGCATCGTCCACGGCGGCTTCCACCACAACAAGAAGTACCTCAAGGCCAGGCTGGAGCTGCAGGGCGCGATGATGTTCGAGCGCCTGAGGCAGGAGCTGGACTTCCCGTTCAGGCGCTGCGGCATCGTCGTGGCCGCCCTCCACGAGGACGAGATGCGCGCCATCGAGCAGCTCTACATGCAGGGCGTGGACAACGGGGTCATCGGCATCGAGATGTGCTCGCGCGAGCGCATGCTGGAGCTGGAGCCCAAGCTCAACCCGGACGTGCTGGGCGGTCTCTGGGTCCCCGGCGGCGGCATCGTGGAGCCCTACCGCTTCGTGTTCTCCCTGGTGGAGAGCGCGCGCAAGAACGGGGTCGAGCTCCTGACCGGTTTCGCGGTCAACGCCGCCATGCGCGCCGGCGACGAGTGGACCGTGCGGGCCGCGGACGGCCGTTCCCTGCGGGCGCGCTACGTCGTGAATGCCGCCGGGCTCTACGCCGACGAGGTCTCCCGGACCTTCGCCGCCGAGGACTTCACCATCAAGCCGCGCAAGGGCGAGTACTACCTGCTTGACCGCATGACCAAGGCGCGTCCGGACCGGGTCGTCTTCCCCGTGCCCACCAGCGTGTCCAAGGGCATGCTCGTCATACCCACGGTCGAGGGCACGGTGCTCATCGGCCCCACCGCCGAAGCCGCGGACGACAAGGCCGACCTGGGCACCACGCGCGACCAGCTGGAGCGCATCCTCTCCTCGGCGCGCACCATGATCCCCGCGGTCTCCGAGACGGACGTGATCACCAGCTTCGCGGGCCTCAGGCCCACCCTGGACGAGGACTTCTACATAGCGATGAG
>JAKLIU010000246.1 GCA_022709445.1 Spirochaetota bacterium
TCCTCGCGGATGTGGCGTACCAGCCTCAGTCCGGAATCCTCGCCTTCCATGACCACGTCCAGGAGGATCACCGCCAGGTCGGACAGGCCCGGCAGGATCGCGCGGGCTTCCTCGCCGGAATAGGCGGAGATGAACTCCAGCTTGCGCCCGCCGAAGGAGAAACCGGAAAGGACCAGCTTGGTGATGTGGTGGACCTCGTCGTCGTCGTCCACGATCATGACCTTCCAGGTCTCGCGGCGTGGCGCCGGCTCGCGGGTCTCCGCTGTCCCGAACAGGGGCGCGTCGCTTCCGTTCATGCTGTCTCCGTTCCGGCCCCGCCGTCCTGGAAGGGCAGGCTGACCGTGAATCGAACCCCGTGGCCTTCCCCGCTGACGCAGCTCACCGAACCGCCGAGCTTCGAGGCGATGCTCTGGATGATGTACAGCCCCAGGCCGGTGCCGCCCTTGCCGCCCCTGGTGGTGAAGAAGGGCTGGAAGATGCGGCCCAGGTTCTCCCGCGGTATGCCCACGCCGTCGTCGGAGTAGTCCAGCACGAACTTCCCGTTCCGGGAGGAGGCGCTGATGTCGATGCGCCCGGCCTTGCCGTCGGGGAAGGCGTGGGTGAGCGAGTTCACGATCAGGTTGGTGAGGATCTGCGACAGGAGCCCGGGATCCCCCTTCCAGGAAAGGTCCGGGGGGATGTCCATACGGATCGTGTGCCTGGCGTGCTTGAGCTTGGGCCGCAGGCTGAAGAGCACGTCCTCCGCCCAGGCGCGCACGTTGAGCAGGCGTTCCGCGGGGCTGGACTGGTCCACGGCCATCTGCTTGAAGCTGGACACGAAGTCGCTGGTGCGCTTGAGGTTGGCCAGCATGATGTTGGCCGTCTCGCCGGCCTCGGCGAAGAAGGCCTCCAGCCGTTCCTTGGTGAGCGAGCCCGACTCCAGTTCACGGGACAGCTCGTGCACCCGCTGCTCCAGGTGGGAGGCAGCGGTCACGCCTATGCCCACCGGGGTGTTGATCTCGTGGGCGATGCCCGCGGTCAGGCCGCCGAGGAACGCCATCTTCTCGGACTCTATCAGCATGGAGGTGCGCTCGCGGACCAGGCCCTCCAGGTCCAGGGAGTGGTCCTGGATGACGGCCGCCATGCGGTTGAAGGCCCTGCCCAGCTCGCCCAGCTCGTCGTCCCTGGCCGCTTCCCTGCCAACCCGCGCGTGGAATTCCTTCCGGCTGAAGCGCGCGACCACGCCGGCCATGGCGCTCACGGCGTCTATCACGGTCAGCTTGACGTAGAGAACCAGGAAGACCAGGCCCAGGAGGGAAACGGCCAGGTAGCGGACGACGGTCGAGCCGATGGAGGACAGGACGAAGTCGTCGACCACGCCGTAATCCAGCCCTATCTCCGCGGTGCCGAGCACCACGTTCTCCCGGGAAATGGGGACGAAGACCGGCTTGACGCCCTCCGTCTGCCGGGGCCACTCAGAGGACTCGGGAAGCAAATCCGGCAGGCCCGCCTCGTCGCGCGCCATGCCCAGGTAGGGCATGCCCGAGTCGTCCCACACCAGGATGCTGCGCACCCTCGGATCCTGCATCTCCGAGCGGATGACGGCCTCCAGCCGGGCGCGGTCGAAATCCCAGAGCGCTTCGCGCATGGACATGGACAGGCGTTCCCTGAGCACGGACGAATCCCGTTCCAGGGCGCGCATGGCGCCCGCGCGCTCGCCTATCGTGACCACGGTGCTCCCGATGACCACCAGCGCCCCGAACACGAGAACGGATACCATGAAGATGCGGAAAGTCAGTCCCGTCCTGATGCGCACACGGCCTCCGCGTTGGTGATGGCGGCCGTACCCGTGGATGCGGCCCCGCCTGCATTGATAGTAGACTGCTTCGGGTCCGCGCGCAAGCGCGGCGGCCGAACGGCCGGGGAAACAAAAGGCCGTCCCCTGCGGGACGGCCTGGCGATGCCACCGGTCAGAATTGAACTGACGACACGTGGATTTTCAATCCACTGCTCTACCAACTGAGCTACAGCGGCTCGACGCGTGGACTTTTATACAGGAAGGCCGGAAAAACGTCAAGGGCCCGGGTAGCCGGCGCAGGGGGCCGCGGCTATACTGGGCGCATGCGCGCCATCTGCATCCAGCCGCCTTTCGTGCAGCTGAACGCCCCCTATCCAGCGGCCTGGTACCTGGACGCGTGGCTCCGGTCCCGCGGGCACGATTCCCGGGCCGAGGACCATTCCATCGCCCTGGCCAGGGAGGTTTTCTCCCGGCGCGGGCTCGAGCGGGTATTCGCGGCCGCGCGCCCGGCGCTCGCGTCCAGGCGCGCCCCCGACAGGGAGACGGCCCGTCGCATCGAGGCCTACCTGGATCAGGAAGGGCGCTACCTGGCCATGGCGGACGGCGTGCTCGGGTTCCTCTCCGGGGAGGATCCAGCCTTCGCCTACCGCCTGGCGGTCGGCGCCGGGTTGCCCATGGGCATGCGCACGGAGGCTGTCCTGGGCGACGAGGGCGGCATAGCCCCCCAGGACGCGGGAGCCCTGGCCACCGCCGTGATCAACGACCTGTCCGACTTCATTTCCTACGCCCTGGATCCCGGCTTCGGGGCAGTCCGGTACGCGGAGCGCATCGCGCACGGCGCGGAGGACTTCGGGCCCATACTGGAGGCGTCGCGATCGGGCTGGGTGTTCAGGGAGTTCTACCGGCCCATGCTGAGGGAGGCGTTCGGGCGGCTGGCCGCGGACGGCGGACGCATCCTGGTCTGCCTGACGGTGCCTTTCCCCGGATGCCTGGCCGGGGCGGTGGCCGCCGCCGAGGAGGCCCGGGCCGCTTTCGGGCAGGACGCCGTCATCCTGCTGGGGGGCGGCTACGTCTCCACCGAGCTGCGCTTCCTGAAGGACCCGGCCATCTTTTCCGCGGTCGACTACCTCTGCTACGACGCCGGTTACGGTTCCCTGGAGTCCATCCTGGCGCGCCTGTCCGGGGACGCGGACACCCCGCTCTACCGTACCAGGCACCTGGATCCAGACGGCATCGTCGCGGCTTCCGGCTTCCCTCCCGACGAACCGCGCCAGGCCGCACCGGCCGACCCCGGCCGGCCGGAGGATCCGCCCCCGCTCGCCCGCTTCCGGCCCTGTCCCCCCGAGGAAGCCGCCCGACTGGAGGCCGCCGAGCGCCGGGCCATAGCCGGGATCCACCCCGACTACCTCGGCGCGCCGCTGGCCGGCTACCTGCGCATCGTGGATTCCCCCAACCCCATGCACCGGCTCTGGAACGACACGCCCTGGCTCAAGTACCGCCTGTCCTACGGCTGCTACTGGAAGCGCTGCGCCTTCTGCGACACGGAGCTGGACTACATCAAGCGCCACCTGCCGACGGACCTGGACGCGCTCATGGAAGCCGCCGACCGCGCGGCCGCGGGCTCGGGCCTCCACGGCATCCACTTCACCGACGAAGCCATGCCTCCCCGCCTGGTGAAGGCGTTCGGCGGGCTCAAGGCGAACGACGACGTCTCGTTCCAGCTCGAGCAGGGCGACCTGCTGAGTCTG
>JAKLIU010000247.1 GCA_022709445.1 Spirochaetota bacterium
CCGACGCAAGCCGGGCCTGGATGCCGTGCGGGCGCCGGAACACGGCGCTCACCGCAACAGTATGACTCCACATTACATTATCGTGCAAGGCTTTTTCGATTTCAAGAATTCTTTGCACTTCCCGCGAATTTAACGCTCGCGTATACTCGAATCCATGGAATACCGCATTGAAAGCGCGTCTGCCGGCGGACGGGAAGAATTCATAGCGTACTGCGCGACCCACGCCGCCGAACACGACGAATCCTACGTGCCGGACGCGCGCTGGCCCCTGGATGGGGCCGAAGGCGCCGACCGCCCGTCCTTCATCCTGCGCGCCGGGGCGGACGGGACGGTGCGCGGGGCGGCGGCCGGCCTCTTCACCGCGTCCTTCAGGAATGCGCGGCGCCTGCGCTTCGCGGTGCTGCACGCGCTCGCGGACGGACTGGACGCGGGGGAACTCGCGGATCGCTACCGCTCGCTGGCCGGCGCCGTGGCCGGCTCGGTCCGCGGCCTGGCGGATTCCGCCTACCTCTTCATGCCTGAAGGGCTGGCGGAAACGCGTTCCGCGCTCGAATCCGCCGGTTTCCGCTTCGAGCGCACCGCCTACCTCATGGGCCGCGACGCTGAACCGGGGCCGGAAGTCCCGTTGCCCGACGGCTACACCGCCGAGGCCGTCGAGCCGGGGGATGGCGCAGCTCTGGCGGAGTTCACGGCGGTGCGGAACCGCAACTTCAGGGAAGTGCTCGGCTCGACCGACGCCCTGGTTGAGGACATCGCCGCCTTCATGCGCTCGGAAGAGTACCTGCCCGGGGGCCTGGTGCTGCTCAGGGCCCCGGACGGGACGGCCTGCGGCACCCTGCGCCTGGAACGCGACGACGAGGAAGACTCGGCCTTCATAGGCACGGTGTCGGTGGACCGGGCCCACCGCGGGAAGGGCCTGGCCACCGCGCTCATTCGCCGATCGCTGCGCATGGCGGCAGGGGCGGGTTTCGGCAGCGTCTTCCTGTCGGTGAACGCGGAGAACCGGAACGCCCTCTCCCTCTACCTGCGGGAAGGCTTCACGGTGCGCAAGGCCATGACCTGCCTGACCGCAGCGCTGGAACGCCTGCCCTGAACCGCCCATCCCGCCGCGGCCGGACCGCGCACGCGGCGGGCGGGCATTGGCGGCCCGCGCCTGCGCATGCTAGGATCCAGTCATGGGAAAACCGGGGAGCTGGGCCAGCGGCGAGAGAAAGCGCATCGCTGACTGCAGGATATTCGGAGTCTCCTCCGTGGAGCGCAGTTCCCCCTCAGGCACCGGCGGGACCTTCTACCTGATCGATGCGCCCGACTGGGCGGGGGTCATCCCCGTGGTGGACGGGCCGCTGGGCAGGCAGTTCGTCATGATACGGCAGTACCGCCACGGCACCGACCACCTGTCCCTGGAATTCCCCGGCGGCATCGTGGACGCGGGCGAGGATCCGGCCGCGGCCGTCTCGCGCGAACTGCTCGAGGAAACCGGCTACAGCGCCGACATGATCGTGCCCCTGGGCGTGCTCTCTCCCAATCCAGCCATGATGACCAACCGCTTCCACGCCTACATCGCCGAAGGCTGCACCCTTACCGATCCCCAGGTCCTGGACGAGCACGAGGAGATCGAGGTGGTGCTGGTGCCGGAACGGGACGCCATCGACATGATAGGCGGCGAGGACATGGGCCACGCCCTGATGACCGCCGCCCTCTTCTTCTACGCCCGCTACCGCGGCATCTGCCGCTGAGATCCTTCACGGCCGCTCGCCGAAGAGCGGCCGCAGGGCCTCCACCGCCGCGGCCAGTTCCCGTTCCTTCTCCGCGTCCCCGGCATTGAGCAGGGCGGCGGCGGCCTTCCAGAGCGCGTCCAGCTCCTCGTGGCGCGCGAACAGGAGCATGCCCAGGTCCTGGCGCGGACCCGAACGCCGGAGGGCTGCCGGCTCGGCCAGTATCCTGTCGGACAGTTCGTCGTGCACGCTCTTCATGGTTCCTCCGCTGTCACGCGTCCAGTCCGGCGGGCTCAGTTCCCGTTCTTGTCCCGCTCCCCGTCCCCCGCGCCGTAGGAGGGCGTGGCCCCGCTGCCGGCGTCGGGCGCTTCATAGAGGGATCCGGAGAGTCCCATGGCCAGGGCCTCCCGGTAGATGGACGGATCCACCTTCTGTTTGGTAACGGCCAGGTAGCCTCTTCCGAAGACGTAGGTATCCATGTACAGGAGCAGGTGCTTGCCGACGGTGTCGCCGCTGGTGGGGTCGAGGTACTCGGCGTAGTTCCATCCGCAGCCGGGCGTGAACTTGGCGCAGGCCGCGAGCAGGGCCGCGTGGTCGCCCTGTCTGGCCGTGCCGTCCGCCACGGCCAGGGCGTACTGACAGAGGCCGGAGAGGCTTGCCCGCGTGAAGCTGTAGGCCCAGGTGCCGAGCCTGCCGGAGGCGCCCTGGGCGATCAGCGCTTTCTCAGCCTTGGCCAGGGCGTCACGGTAGGGGTCGCCCGAGCCGTACAGGTCCAGGCCCAGGGCCCCGGGGTAGCCCATGACGGGCGACGGCCAGTCGGCTTCCAGGAACATGCCACCGTGCTTGACCAGGCCCTGGATCAGGGGCTCGAGGACCGGGTCGCTGGTCGAGAAGAAGACGGTGTCCTTGCCGTACTTCCTGATCCACTGCGGCACCTGCTCGATCACGTACTGCTGGGTTCCCGCCACCCCCACGTCGCTGGTGGGATCCGGCACCTGTATGTCCACGAAGGCGATGCCCAGGCGCTCGCAGGCCAGTTCCATGACGTTGCGCCTGAGGCGGAGGGTCTCGTAGCTCATGTGGCGGGGAAAGGACAGGTGCAGGAAGGTCTTGGCGCCCAGCTGCCTGGCGGCCCATGGGATGGTGTAGCCGCGCGCCACCCAGTCCAGGCTGACCGACAAGTCCGCGGAGAACTGTATCACCGGAGGGTCCTCGTGAGGCTCGCAGGCGACGAGCATGATGTCCGGACGTGCGGCCCGCACCCGCCTGAAGGCCTCGGCGGTGCCGGGAACCGCCGGGGCCACGATGATGGCCTTGATCAGCCTGTCCTTGGCCAGGTCCGCGATGGTGGTGATGACCTTTTCCTGCTGTTCCATATAGTTGGCCGGCAAGGTGCGCCGCACGATGCGATCGCCATGGAGGGCGACCATGTCGTCGACGGCCTGCGGATAGTCTTCGGAGTACACCCAGTAGTCGGACTCGAGGGTGACCAGGGCGACCCGCGAGGCTGTCGCGGCGAAGGCGGGCAGGGACAGGGCAAGCAGGAACACCGACAGGATGCAGGCTTTCTTCATTGTTATTCCTCCGAACGGGATGCTCCATAATGCCACCACAAGGGGAAACGGGGAAGCCCCCAAGCTTGACAGCTCCCGCGGCCCGGGCGATCATGGCAGGAACCGGCGCGGCCCTCCCGCCGCGCAATCACGCGACAGGACGTGCCCATGCTCCATTGGTGGCAGGAACGGGTGATCTACCAGATCTACCCGCGCAGTTTCATGGACTCGGACGGCGACGGCATC
>JAKLIU010000248.1 GCA_022709445.1 Spirochaetota bacterium
GCTCGCGGCCGTCCTGTCCGCAGCGGCGCTCGCCGCCGCGCTCGCGCTGGAATCCTGCACTCCCGCGCACGCCGGGCCGGCGACCGTCGCCCCGGCGCCGCCGGACGGGACGCTTCCCGCGCCGGTCGCCTCGTCGTTCTGGAGCCTTCCCGGGCTGGATCCCCGGTCCGAGGCCCTGTCCCTCCTGGCCTCCATGGGACCGGAGGAGCGCCTGGGCCAGCTCTTCATGCTGTCCTACGCCGGGGACGCGCCGACGCCCCTCCTCCACGACTGGATCCGCCTGCGGGGGCTGGGAGGGGTGAAGATCTTCGGCTGGAACGCCGACGACACCGGGCGCCTGGCCTCCGCCATACGCTCCATCCAGGAGGCGGCCCAGGCCGGCCCGAGGGACATACCGCCGTTCATCGCCACCGACCAGGAAGGCGGCTGGATACGCCACGTCAAGGGCGGGACCAGCATCACGCCGGGCAACATGGCCATAGGCGCGTCGGGCTGGCCCACCGACGCCTACGAGAGCGCCCGGTACATAGGCGAGGAGCTGTCCGCCCTGGGCGTCACCATGAACTTCGCCCCGACCGTGGACCTGGCCACCAGGCCGGATTCCGCCATCATCGGCCCGCGCGCCTTCTCCACCGACCCCACCGAGACCGCCGTGCTGGCGGCCGCCTGGGCACGGGGCATGGCCGACGCCGGGGTGGCCGCCACCGCCAAGCACTTCCCCGGGCATGGGGACACCTCGCTGGACTCCCACGGCACCCTGCCGGTCATCCAGGCCGACGCGGATACCCTGTGGAACCGCGAGCTGGTGCCGTACCGCGTGCTGGCCGCCGAGGGCGTGGCCGGGGTCATGAGCGGCCACCTGGCCTTCCCCGCAGTCACCGGCGACCTGACGCCCGCGTCGCTCTCCGGGGTGCTGATCCAGGGCCTGCTCCGCGGGCGGATAGGCTACGACGGGCTGGTGATCACCGACGACCTGATGATGGCCGGCGCGGCCAGTCCGGGAGGCCTGGCGGAAACCTGCGAGCGCGCCATCCGTGCGGGCAACGACGTGCTGATGCTCTCCCGCACCCTGGCCCTGGACGACGCGTCCTGGACCCGCCTCCTGTCCCTGTACCGGCAGGACGCCGGCTTCCGCGACCGGGTGGACGAGTCCGCGCGGCGCGTGCTGGAGGCCAAGATTCGCTGGCTGCTGCCGCGCGGCGAGGAGGGCGTCAAGCCCGTCCCCGACCCCGAGGCCGTCATGCGGAGCCCGGACTCGGTCGCCTTCTTCAGCGGGCAGGCCATGCGCAGCGCCACGCTGGTGGGCCGGGAGCTCCCGCCCCCGGCCGACTCGCCCCGCGTCCTGGTGGCGGGCCAGTTCTCCGAGTTCTTCGCCGCCGCCTCCGCGGTCCTGCCCGCGGGCACCGTCTTCCGCTTCTCCTACCTTCCCGCCGACCGGGCCCCGGCCGCCGAGCTCGAGGAGTTCCGCTCGCGCCTGCGCGGAGCGGACGCCGCCGTGGTCTGCGTCGCCAATCCGGCCAGCGCCGAGTTCGCCCGCGCCGCCATGGCCGCAGGCAAGCCGCTCTACGTGGTCTCTGCCCTGAGCCCAGTGTTCGCGGTGGAATTCGCCGACGAGGCCATGGTGGTGGCCGTCTACTCGTACGCAGCGGAGTCGTTCCGCGCCGCCTTCTCGGTGCTGTCCGGAGCCACCGGCGCAACCGGGCGGCTGCCACTGCGAGACGGGGCGCCGTGAATCCCGGCCGGCCGCGCTGGCGGCGGGCGGGCGCCGGCGACCTGGATCCCGTGCGGGACTTCCTGGGCCCGAGGGAGGGCTGGACGGCCAGCCTGTCCGGCCGGCTCCTGGACCACGCGACCGGCTTCCGCCCCCCGCGGCACGCGGGAGGACTCTTCGTCAGGCATGCGGGCGGGGAGGGCGCGGAGCTGGATTCGGCCGTGTTGTTCACCCCCTCCGGCAGCGTGCTTCCCGTCTTCGATCCGGCCGACGGCGACCGGGCGGGGGCCGCGGCGGGACTCGCGGTCTCGCCCAGGATACGCGCCTACGCGCCGGCGGCCTGCCTCGGCCGGGAAGACTGCGTGGAGGCCCTGGAGTCCGCGCTCGGCTGGGAACCCCGCCTGAGGATACGCTACGACGCGATGTCCCTGGAACCCGGCGACGCTCCCGGCGACGCCGGCGGCGGCCCGCTCCTGCGCCGGGCAGCCATGGCGGACCTGGAGGAGCTCCTGCCCCTGGCAGAGGCCTACGACCAGGAGGAGGTGGTGACCTGCCTGCACCGCTTCGACCCGGCGGCCTGCAGGCTGGCGCAGGAACGCAGCCTGGCGCGGCAGAGCGTCTGGGTGGCCCTGGAGGCCGGCCGCATCGTGGCCCGCGCCCAGACCAACGCCAGGGGCTGGCGCCGGGACCAGGTGGGTGGAGTCTACGTCCTGCCCGCCATGAGGGGCAGGGGCCTGGGGGCCGCGGTGGTGGGAGCGCTCGCGCGCGAGTCGGCTTCGCGGGGCAGGGGCCTGGCCCTGTTCGTGAAGAAGTCCAATCCGGCAGCCGTCGCTCTCTACCGCAAGCTCGGCTTCTCGGCGCTCTGCGACTTCAGGGTGGACTACTTCGCCTGATCCCCCGCCTCGGGAATCCAGAGCTCTCCCGAAAGGCAGTAACTGGCTTCGGCCGCCACGAACAGCCCGGGACCGTCGGGCCGCTGGACCAGGATAGTCTCGCCGCCCGCGGTCACGGACAGCTCCGGCTCGGCGCAGTCGAGGGCGGCGGCCACCGCGCAGGACGCCGCCGCCGCGAGCAGGGCGTCGGCGCGCCCGCGCCTGACCGACAGGAGGCTGCGTGAGATGCAGGCGGCCGTCACTGCCGGCCGGCGGTCCGAGGGCCTGCCCTCCGGCAGCCCGTCGAAGATGCGCACGCGCAGGAGCTCTCCGCGGAGGGCAACCGTCATGCTGCCCATGCCGTCGGCCGGCCCCTTCGGCCGTTTCAGGAGCCTGGCGGCGGCCGTCCCGGTGCCGAGCGCCCCCCCGGAGGGCAGCGTGGCCTCGCCCAGGGCCAAGCCGAAGTTCCGCGAATCCAGGACCAGCACCTCCGTCTCGCCTCCCTCGCCGTCGATGGCGATCAGGTCGGCCCGCGAACGGCCGGCGTCGAAGAGCCAGCGCGCCGCGCAGAGGGCGGCGGCCGGCCCCAGGGCCCGGCTCTCGCCCGTCCGGTCCCAGGCGCGCGCCTGGTGCCGGGATTCCCCGCGGGTGACCACCACGATGCCGGAGGCCGAGGCCCCGCGTGAGCGGTGGCAGGCGGAGCGCGCCACGGAGGCCCAGTCTGGCTCGCCGTCACGGTCGGGGCCGCGGTCCATGACCAGCCAGGCGTCGTCGGCGACGCGCAGCTTGAGGAAGGCGATGTTCATGGTCTCAGGGTAGCCCGGGTGCGGCTGGCCTGTCCACCTCGGGCTTCTGGGGGACGCCCGGGCCGTGCTATGCTCGGCCCATGGCCGACCCCCTGCTGTTCGAGGACGAGGAAG
>JAKLIU010000249.1 GCA_022709445.1 Spirochaetota bacterium
AGCGCGAGCGCCAGGATGATGCCGTTCCTGACGGCCGGGTTCTTGCGTTTCAGCGTGTCCATGGTTCAGCTCCTTGCGTCGCGGTTCCGTTGTCCGTCATCGGCCAAGCGCCTTTCGCAGCAGTTCTCCCACCGCGGAGGGACGGTCCGCCACCAGCGCGCCGGCCGACTCCAGCGCCCGCGCCTTGTCCAGGGCGGAGCCCGAGCCGCCCGAGGTGATGGCCCCTGCGTGGCCCATGCGCCTGCCCTCCGGCGCGGTCCTGCCGCCTATGAAGGCGACCAGGGGTTTGCGGAAGGTTCCGGCCCTCAGCGCAGCGGCAACCTCTTCCTCCATGGTGCCGCCCAGCTCGCCGATCACCACCACCGCGTCGGTGTCCGGGTCGGCCTGGAAGTCCGGCAGGTACTCCGCGAAGCGACTGCCGGGGACCGGGTCGCCGCCGACGCCGATGAGGCTGGATACGCCGTACCCGCCGCGGACCACCATGGCGGTCACTTCGTTGGTCAGCGAGCCCGAGCGCGTCATCACGCCGATGCGGCCGGGCTTGTAGACGCGCTCGATCCAGTACGGGAACATGCCCATCATCGCGAAGCCCGGATTGATCACGCCGGAGGTGTTGCCGCCGACCACGCGCGCGCCCAGCTCCAGAGCCCGGGCGCGGATGATCGCGGCCTCGTGCAGGGGGATGCCGTCCGCCACCGTGACGATCTTCCGTATGCCCGCGTCCATGGCCTCCATCACCGCGTCCATGGCCATGCGCGGCGGCACGAAGATCATGGCGGCGTCCGCCCCGGTTGCGGCCACCGCGTTGCGCACCGTGTGGAAGACGGGCACGCCCTCCACGGACTGGCCTTCCTTGCCCGGCGTGACGCCGGAGACCACCGAGCTGCCCAGGTCGATCATGTGCCGGGTCCAGAAGACCCCTTCGGAACCGGTGATGCCCTGCACCACCACCCTGGTGGACCTGTCGATGAAAATGCTCATCGCGCGCCTCCCCTGGACAGCCTGACCGCCATGCGCACGGCTTCCTCCGTGTCCGAAAGCGGCTCGAGGCCCGCGGCGCGCAGGGTGGCCTGGGCCTCCTCCTCGCCGGTGCCGCGTATGCACGCGACGATGGGACAGCGCGGCTTGAGCTTCTCGATGGCCTCCGCTATCCCCGTGGCCATGACGTCGGCCCGGGCTATGGTGCCGAAGGTGACGATGAGCACCACCTTGGGATCGTTGCCCAGGCAGAGCTCCATGGCGCGCACCGCCTTGCGGTAGTTGGGCCCGCCGAATTCCAGGTAGTTGGCGACGGCGCCTCCCTCGTAGTTCACCAGGTCGTAGACCGCGGTGGTCAGGCCCGCCCCCGCGCACATGAGGGATATGTCGCCGTCGAACTGCAGGTAGGGGATGCCTTCCCTGGCCGCCTGGAAGGCTATCTCCGAGTCGTAGTGCTCGCGGCCGGGCTCCAGGGCTTCGTGCCGGAACATGGCGTTGTCGTCGATGGACAGCTTGCCGTCGCCGGCGACCGCCGAGCCGTCTGCCAGGATGAAGAGCGGGTTGATCTCGGCCAGCTCCGCGTCATGCGAGCGGAACACCTTCCACAGCCGCTCGAGCGTCCGGGCGACCGACTTGGCGGCCTCGCCCCCCAGGCCCAGTCCGTACGCGACGGCCCGGGCCTGGAACGGCTGGAGGCCGTCGCGTAGGTCCACGGGCGCGCGGACGATCTTTTCGGGTGCCGTCTTGGCCAGCTCCTCGATCTCCACGCCGCCCTCCGCGCAGGCGAGCACCAGGCCGCCTCCGGAGACCGGGTCGACCGTGATCGCCAGGTAGAGCTCGCGCTCGAAGCGCACGGCTTCCTCCACCAGGATGCGCTTCACGCCGTGTTCCGAGGCGAACAGCCGCGTCGCCTCCGAGCGTGCCGCTGCCTGGTCGCGGGCCATGACCACCAGTCCGGCCTTGCCGCGCCCGCCGCGCAGCACCTGGGACTTGAGGACGCGGGGCCATCCCAGGTCGGCTGCGACTGCCGCGTCCGGGTGCTCCGCCAGGACTGAGCGCGGAACCGCCATGCCCGCCGCGGCGAAGGCTTCCTTGGCCTGCCATTCGTGGAATTTCATGCCCGCCTCACGTTCCGTACTTGGCCAGGTACGCGCCGAAGATCTCCTCGTCCGCCGGCCGCGACTGCGGCAGGGGGAGCGAGAGCCAGGTCACGTTGATGAAGTGCTTCCAGTGGATGTTCTCCGTGGTGATGTTCCCGCCCCAGGTGCCGCAGCCCAGGGTCACCGTGCTGGGCATCCCGTTGGCGAAGGTGCCGCCGTTGCCGGAAGCCATGCCCTGCCGCACCATGACGCGGCTGGAACGCATGGTCAGGCCCACGCGCTCGATGTGGTCGTCGCGGAAGGTGAAGATTCCCGAGCTGTGGCCGGTGCCGCAGGCGTCCGTGATGCCGACGAGCAGGGCCAGGCCTTCCTCGAAGGAGGAGCACTTCCAGAGCGTCAGCACGGGCGAGATCTTCTCCTGCGCGAACTTCTCGTCGGCCGGGGATCCTTCCGCCTCGACCATGAGGAACCTGGTCCCTTCGGGAACGGAGAGGCCCGCGTCCCGGGCTATCACGGCGGCGTCGCGGGCGATCACCCTGGGGTTGAGCCCCTCGTGCCCGTCCTTGCCGGTCACCCAGAGCCAGGCGCGCAGCCTGGCTTTTTCCGCGGGCGAGCAGAGGTGGCCGCCCTTTTCCCGCATGGCCGCCACGAAGGAGGAGTACACGGCGTCGTGCGCCACCACGGAGTTCTCGCTGGAGCAGCTGGTGGCGTTGTCGAAGCATTTGCTGGCGGATATCTTGGCGGCCGCGTCGATTGGATCGGCGTCCTCCGCCAGGAGCTGGACCGCGTTGCCCGGGCCCACGCCGTAGGCCGGCGTGCCGGAGGAGTACGCGGCCTTGACCATGGCCCCGCCTCCGGTGGCCACCACCAGGTCCACCTGTCGCATGAGCTCCTGCGTCAGCTCGACGCTCGGCTCCTCCACCAGAAGCACCAGGTCCTCCGGCGCGCCGACCTTTTTCAGGGCCGCGCGCATGAAGCCCACCGCCATGGCGCTGGAGCGCTTGGCCTTGGGATGCGGCGCGAAGATCACCGCGTTCCGGCCCTTGAGTATGGCCAGCCCGTTGGAGGAGGGCGTGGCCGTGGGGTTGGTCACGGGGGCCAGCGCGCCGACCACGCCCACCGGCTTGGCGTACTTGCGCAGTCCGCGCGCCTCGTCCACTTCGATGAGCCCGACGGTCTTGGCGGTCCGGAGGTCGCGCAGGACGCCCAGCACCTTGTTCTTGTGCTTGGTCACCTTGTCGGCGACCACGCCCATGCCGGTCTCCTCGACCGCGCTGGCCGCGAGGAGCCGGATGTTCTCGTCGTTGTACACGGACCAGCCCACGGCCACGCAGACTTCGTCGACCCGCGCCTGGTCCCAGGTCGCGGCCACCGCCTGGGCCT
>JAKLIU010000025.1 GCA_022709445.1 Spirochaetota bacterium
GCGCACGAGACCGCCGTAGGTCCCCAGCCAGATCGTGGTGCCGTCCGGATCCATGTACATGGTCTGGATCAGGTTGTGCGGCAGGCTTTCCGGATCGAAGGGCTCGTTCTCGTACAGCCGGAAGGACTGGCCGTCCCAGCGGTGCAGGCCGCCCTGGGTGCCCACCCAGATGAAGCCGGCGGCGTCCTGCACCATTGAGGACACGCTGGCGTTGGCCAGGCCGTCCCTGATGCCCACGTTGACGAAGCGCACGGCTACGGCCGGCGCGACGGGAGGCGCGGCCGCGGCGCTCGCGGCCAACGAGGCGGACAGCAGCAAGGCCAGGGCCGGCCGCGGGGCTGGTCGGCGCGGACGGGCGCGCGTGGCGGAGTTCCGGGGGTCGATGCGTGCGTTCATGCTGTGCTCCCCTCACCGTGCTGTTCGATCCTCAATATATACTCCCTGTCGGCGCTCCGGGCAAGCGGCATGCCGCCGGGGACCGGCATCTTGCCTCCCGGCCCCGGTTTTGGGTACAGTAGAGCCTGAAAGAGGTACCGTGGACCAGCTCTTCGACCGTTTGGGCAACCTCCTCAAGTCATGGGTGAACCAGGGAGATTCCGGCCCGCGCCCCTTCTCCGACCCCGGCACGCAGCGGAGCGGAGACCCCTTCCTGGACGACGCCATGAGCGAGCTGGACGCATTCCTGGAGGACGACCGCGAGAAGCAGGAGCGCCTGGCCAGGGAACGGGAAGCCAGGATGAGGGCGGAGGAGCAGGCCCGCTCCCGGACCGGCGCATCCCGACCCTCCGGCCCCCCGGCCAAGCTGGTCGCCGCCTACAAGACCCTGGGACTGGCCTACGGGGCCAGTTTCGAGACGGTCAGGGCATCCTACAAGAGGCTCCTCAAGGAACACCATCCCGACCGGCACGGCCACTCGCCGGAGGCCCTCAAGCGCGCTACGGAAACCGCCGCGCGCATCAACGACGCCTACCGCATACTGGAAACCTGGAACCAGACCGGCACCCTCGGCGACGAGTGAGCGCCCGGACGGGTTCCCATGGCCGCGTCCGCCGCCCCGGCGGACTGATCGGCCCGCCGCGCTGAAACCCCTTGCCTTCCCGCGCGAAAGTCCTAAAGTTCATGCGTGGGGGGCCGAGAATCGAAGCAGACCCATAGGGAGGGGGATGAAGCGATGAACCACAATCCGCTCGCCGCTTACAAGGAAACCCGCGTCAAGACCGCAGGTCCCGGGCAGCTCGTCGTCATGCTCTACGAGGAAGCCGTCAAGCAGTGCGACCGCGCGGCCGACTACCTCTCCCCCGAGTCCCGCAAGAAGCCGGCGAACATAGAGAAGGCCAACGCGGCCATGGGCAAGGTGCGCGACATCGTCACCGAGCTGATGGCCAGCCTGGACTTCGAGCAGGGCGGCGAGATCGCCAAGGACCTGTTTTCCCTGTACGTCTACTTCAACCGCGAGCTGATGGAAGCCAACCTGGCCAAGGACGCCGACCGCGTGCGCTCGGTGCGCGGCCTGATGGACGAGCTCCGCTCCGCGTGGGCCGTGGCGGCCACCCAGGCCCAGGGCAACGGCGGCGAGCGCGGCTCGGGCGTCAACATAGCCGGCTAGGCGGGGACGCGCAGCATGTCCGCGGCCGAACGGCTCTCCCAGTCCGAGATCGACGAGCGAGTGGCCGTGCTCAAGCGTTTCCGCGAGCTCCTGACCCGCCAGCGCGACAAATTCCGCGGCTACCTCGAGGTCCTGGACCGCCAGCGGGCGGACATCGAGAAGGGCGACGTGGACGCCCTGGTCAGCCACGTCGAGGTCGAGCAATCCATAGTGAGCGAGATCTTCGCCGTCCAGAAGGTCATCGACCCCCTGGAGGACATCTACCGGGCGGCCTACAGCGGGGCCGAGCCGGAAGGGCTTCCCGAACTCAAGACCACCCTGACCGAGCTCAAGCAGGAAGTCATTGCCCGCAACGAGGAGAACCGCGCCCTCCTCAAGCAGCGCATGGAAATGATCCGGAACGAGATCAAGTCCATCCGCAACCCATACGCCAAGAAGAAGAGCGTCTACGCGGACATCCCCGAACCCAGGAACCTGGACATCAAGGGCTGAGCCGGGTCGCGCTCCGTCGGCTCCCCTCCCGTTTTGCGCCCGTAAAACCCGAACCTCCCCCAAAAACCCCGATTTCTCCCCGTAATACTATTGATAGATACGCCATTCATGGTATAAACGGGGTCCATATCGTTGGTAACGGCCGACAGGCTCGGCCGCCGGGGGAGACGACATGGACAAGGACAGCAGGGATTCAGCGCGGCGCTCGCTCATGGCCACCTACGGGGAACACCGCTTCGACGACCGTGTGATGCGCGAACGCCTGCCGTGCGGCGTGTACGAGGAGCTCAAGCGCGTCCAGGAAGGCCACCGGGAGCTGTCGCAGCAGACGGCCGAGACCGTGGCCAACGCCATGAAGGACTGGGCCGTCGAGCACGGGGCGACGCACTACACCCACTGGTTCCAGCCCCTCACCGGAAAGACGGCGGAGAAGCACGACGCCTTCATACGGCCCAACCCGAACGGCGGCACCCTCATGGAGTTTTCCGGCCGCGAGCTCGTGAAGGGCGAATCCGACGCGTCCAGCTTTCCCTCGGGCGGGCTCAGGGCCACCTTCGAGGCACGCGGCTACACGGCCTGGGACACCACCAGCCCGGCCTTTCTCAAGGAGGACCCGGAGGGCGTCACGCTCTACATCCCCACGGCCTTCATCTCCTACAACGGCGAGGCCCTGGACAAGAAGGTCCCCCTGCTCCGCTCCATCGACGCGCTCAACGTCCAGGCACTGCGCGTGCTGCGCCTCCTGGGGAACGCGTCGACCGACCGGGTCTGGCCGAGCGTCGGCCCCGAGCAGGAATACTTCCTGGTGGAGAAGGCCCTGCACGACCGGCGGCCGGACCTGCGCTTCTGCGGCCGCACCCTCATGGGCATACCCTCTCCCAAGGGCCAGGAGCTGGAGGACCACTACTACGGACAGCTCCCCGAGCGCGTCACCATGTTCATGCGCGAGCTGAACCACGAACTCTGGCGCCTGGGCGTATCGGCCAAGACCCAGCACAAGGAGGTGGCGCCCAACCAGTTCGAGATAGCCACCGTGCACTGCGCGGCCAACGTGGCCGCCGACGACAACCAGCTGGTGATGGAGACCCTGACCAAGGTGGCCGGACGCCACGGCCTGGTCGCCCTGCTCCACGAGAAGCCCTTCGCCGGGGTGAACGGCTCGGGCAAGCACATCAACTGGTCCCTGGCCACCGACGACGGGCTCAACCTCCTGGAACCCGGCCCCGACCCGGCGACCAACCGGGCCTTCCTGGTCTTCCTCGCCGCGACGGTGGAGGCGGTGGACCGTTACGCCCCCCTCCTGCGGGCCACCGTGGCCAGCGCGGGCAACGACCTCCGCCTGGGCGCGAACGAGGCTCCGCCCGCCATCGTCTCCATCTTCCTGGGGGACGAGCTGGCCGGTCTCCTGGAGCGGATCGCGTGCGGCGACCCGTCCTCGGCGGCTTGCGGCGATTCCGTGGTCATGGGCCACACCGCCCTGCCCCGGCTGCCCAGGGACCTGTCCGACCGCAACCGGACCAGCCCCTTCGCCTTCACCGGCAACAAATTCGAGTTCCGCATGGCTCCCTCGGGCGAGTCCATATCCACCTCGGTGGCCGTCCTGGACGCTGCGGTGGCCGACGCGCTCTCCGGGATGGCCGACCGGCTGGAGCGGGACGCCGCCGCCGGCCTCGGCACGGACGCCGCGGTGGCCGCGCTGGTGTCCGAGGCATGGAGGAACCACAAGCGCGTGGTGTTCAACGGCAACGGCTACGGCCAGGCCTGGCGCGACGAGGCGGCGGCCCGCGGCCTTCCCGACGCCCCGGACAGCGTGTCGGCCTTCTCCGCCTGGTCGGATCCCGCCTGCGTTTCCATGCTCGCCCGCACCAACGTGCTCTCGGCGGTGGAGGTGGAGGCCATGCGCCACATCGAGTACGAGCGCTACGCCAAGCGGGTGCTGATAGACGCCGCCACCATGCTGCGCATGGTCTCCCGCTCGGCCCTGCCGGCCGCCGAGTCCGCCCTGGCGCGGATGGCCAAGGCGGCCGGAGCGGCAGCCGCCTTCCGGCGCGGTGAGGTAGAAGGAGCGCCCCTGCTCTCGGCCCGGGCGGAGCGGCTGGTATCCGCGCTGGAAACCGCGGACGCTTGCCGCCTGGCGCTTGAAGCGGCCGTGGCCGGGGCATCGGCCGCGCCCGGCCTCGAGGCCCGCGCCATCGCCTGCAGGGACGGAGTCCTGCCCGCCATGGCCGCGCTGCGCGCCGCCGCCGACGCGCTGGAGAACCTGGTCCCCGCCGGGCGCTGGCCCTTCCCGGGCTACGAGCGGCTCCTGTTCGAGATCTGAGTTCCCGCATCGCCCGCCCGCCGCGCCGGCGCTTGCCCGCGCGCCCGGGGACGGGTATGCTGGAGCCATGGAACCCCTCTTCCTCCTGGACGCGTACGGCATCATCTACCGATCGTATTTCGCCTTCCTGTCCAAGCCCCTGCGCAATCCGCAGGGCCGCAACGTGTCGGCCGTATTCGGCTTCTTCCGGAGCGTCTTCCAGCTCTGGGACCAGTACCGGCCAAAGGCCTTCGCGGCGGTCTTCGACTCGCGTACGCCCACGTTCAGGCACGACATGTACGAGGCCTACAAGGCCACCAGGCAGAAGACGCCCGAGGACCTCTTCGAGCAGGTCCCGATGGTGGAGGAAATCCTCGGCCTCCTGGGCGTGCCCCTCCTGCGCCGGGACGGCTTCGAGGCGGACGACCTCATCGCCACGCTCGCCGAACGCTGCCGCGCGGAGAACCGGCCCTGTTACGTCATCTCCGGGGACAAGGACCTACTGCAGCTGGTGGGCGGACCGGTGCGCGCCCTGCGGCCGGACCGCGACGAGGGCTTCAAGCTGCTGGGCCCCTCCGAGGTGGAGGCCGAGTGGGGCGTGGAGCCGGCTCGCATCCTGGACTACCTGTCCCTGACCGGCGACGCGTCGGACAACGTGCCCGGCGTGCCCGGCGTGGGCGACAAGACGGCCGCCAAGCTCATGGCCGAGTTCGGCAGCTTCGACGCCATCTGGGAGCGCCTTGAAGAGGTGAAGCCGGATGGCGTGCGCCGGAAGCTGGAAGCCGGGCGGGAGAGCGCGATGCTCTCCAAGCGGCTGATCACCCTGGCTTGCGACGTGCCCCTGGGCCTCGGAAGCCTGGACGAGCTGGCCGTGCCGGAGCTGGACCGGGACGCGGCGAGCGCGGTGTTCATGCGAGAGGGCATGCGCAGCCTGGCCACCAGGCGCGTGGCCGACGGGCTGGACAAGCTCGACCCGGCCGCCGTCGCCCGGGCGGAGGCAGCCAGGCGCGCCCCCGGCGTCCCGGCCCCGCCCGGAGCGCGCCGCGGGGCGGCCGACGACGAGCCCCGTGCCGGCCCGGGGGAGCTCTTCCCCCCGCCGCCCGCCCCTGCCCTCCCCGAGAGCTTTTCCAGGCCCGGGCTCTACGAGACGGTCCTGGACGAGGCCGCCCTCCGGCGCTGGGTGGACCGGGCCAAGGCGGCCGGTACCTTCGCCTTCGACTGCGAGACCGATTCCCTGGACGAGATGCGCACCATGCCGGTTGGCTTCTCGCTCTGCGTGGAACCCGGTGCGGGCTGCTACGTGCCCCTCGTCTCCCCCGACGCCGACTGCATCCCGGAGGCCAAGGTCCGCTCGATCATCTCCCCGCTCCTGGCCAGGAAGAGCCTGGTCGTGGTGGGGCAGAACCTCAAGTTCGACATGCACGTCATGGAGAACTGGGACGCTCCCATCCGCTGCGTGCCCTGGGACACCATGGTGGCCGCCTGGCTCGTGGATCCCGAGCGCGATTCGCTCAAGCTGGAATCCCTGGGCGAGTCCTACCTGGGCTTCGGCGGCACGCCCTACGCGCAGGTTGCGCCCAAGGGCTCCGTCTTCTCGGACGTGCCCATCGCGGCCGCGGCCGCCTACGCGGCGGAGGATGCCGACCTGTCGCTGCGCCTCAAGACGGCCCTCGGGCCGGAGCTGGAGCGACGGGGGCTCCTGCGCCTGTTCACGGACCTGGAGATGCCGGTGCTGTCGCTCCTGGCGCGCATGGAGCGCACGGGCATCATGGTGGACGCCGCCGCGCTGGAACGCTACGGCACGGAACTGGACGCCGAGCTGGCCCGCATCCAGGCCGAGGCCTGGGCCATGGTCGGCCACGAGTTCAACCTCAACTCGCCCAAGCAGCTGCAGGAAGTGCTCTTCACCGAGCGCAAGCTGGGCACGGGCAAGAAGACCAAGACCGGCTTCAGCACCGACATTTCCGTGCTGGAGGAGCTGGCCCGCGAGGACCCGGTGCCCGCGCTCATACTCAGGCACCGCACCCTGCAGAAGCTCAGGAGCACCTACGTGGACGCCCTCTGCGCCCTGGCCGCCGTGGACCCGCGCATCCGCACGCACTACGTGCAGACCGGGGCCGCCACCGGGAGGCTCTCCAGCCGCGACCCGAACCTCCAGAACATACCCGTGCGGGAGGAGGAGGGCCGGCGCATACGCAAGGCCTTCGTGGCCGCCCCCGGAATGAAGCTCATCTCCGCCGACTACTCCCAGATCGAGCTGGTGGTGTTCGCGCAGCTGTCCGGCGACCCGGAACTGAAGAAGGCCTTCGTCGACGGGGCGGACATCCACCGCCGCACGGCCGCCCTCATCCTGGGCAAGCCGGAGGACGAGGTCAGCCAATCCGAGCGGCGCGCGGCCAAGACCATCAACTTCGGGGTGATTTACGGCATGGGCGCCTTCCGCCTGGCCAACGAGCTGGGCATACCGCGCTCCGAGGCCCAGCGCTTCATCGACGCGTACTTCGCCCGCTACTCCGGCGTCGCCTCCTTCATACGCACGACCGTGGACGGGGCCAGGCGCGACGGCTACGTCAGCACCGTCCTGGGGAGGCGCAGGCCGGTGCGGGCCATAGACAGCCGCAACGCCAACGAGCGCCAGGGCGCCGAACGGGTGGCGGTGAACACGCCCATCCAGGGTTCGGCCGCCGACATCATGAAGCTGGCCATGCTGGCCGTGGACAAGGCGCTCACCCGCGAGCACCCCGAGGCCAGGCTCCTCCTGCAGGTGCACGACGAACTGATCGTGGAGGCGCCCGCGGACTCGGCCCCGGCGGTGGCGGCCGCCGTGGAGAAGGCCATGTCCGGCGCGTACCGGCTGTCCGTGCCGCTGCGCGTGGGGGTGGAGATAGCCGACAGCTGGGGAGACATGCATTGATCGCGGGGCTCACCGGCGGGTACTGCTCCGGCAAGAGCGCCGCCGCGTCGATGCTGGAGCGGCGCGGCTGGGTCAACATAGAGGTGGACGCCATGGGCCACCGGGCCCTGGAGGCATGCATCGGCGAGGTGGAGGCGCTCCTGGGGCCGGGCGCGCGCAGGCCTGACGGCAGCCCCGACCGCCGAGCCATAGGAGCTCGGGTGTTCGCCGATCCGGCCCTCATGCTGCGCTACGAGGCCATCGTCCACCCGGTCATGAACCGGCTCACCGACGAGGCGATCGCGGAGGTCGAGGGCGAGCCGCCCGGGCTTGCCCTGGTGAACGCTGCCCTGCTGTACCGCCTTCCGCAGGCCGCCCGCTGCGCCTTCATCCTGGAACTGCGCTCCTGCCTGCCGCTGCGCGTCCTGCGGGGCATGCGCCGGGACGGACTGCCGGCCTGCGCGGCCCTCGCCCGCATCGTCGCCCAGCGTCCGCTTCGGGAGGCCGGAAAGGCCTTTGTCGACCGGACCCGCGTCGTACGCAACGACGGCTCCCCGCGCTCGCTGGAGCGCTCCCTGGAGCGGGCGCTCCGGCAGGGAACTCCGGAACCACGCCCGTATTGACTAAAACCCCGCCCCCGGACGCCGATAATCAAGCATCAGTAGTGTCGAAAACGCCGCGCGCGCGCCGGCGTTCCGATCGGGAGGGACGAGCGATGCCGTTGGAAACCAAGAAGGTCCTGTGGATAGTGCTATCCATGTTGATCGTCGTGCTCGTTGCGACGGGGATAGGCATGGTCCTGTTCATACCCAAGGGACCGGCGGCCGCGCCGGCATCCATCGCCGGCACCTCGCCTCCCCGGGCAGCCTCCCCGGACGCCTACGTGCGCAACCCAGAGCCGGCACCCGTCCCGGTCCCGGGCCAGGATGCCCCCGCGGGCGACAGCGTGATCATCATCTACGGAGACAAGCCGGCGGAAGGTTCACTTCCGGCGATAGGCTCACCCGGGTCCGCCGGCACCGTTCCCGCCGACCCCGCGTCGACGGCCAAGCCATACGTTCCGGCTCCCGCCTCCGGTTCCGCGACGGCCACGGCCACGGCGAAACCCGCGCCCAAACCAGCCGCCGCCGCGCCCAAGCCCGCCCCCAAGGCGACCACCGAATACTGGATCCAGGCAGGCAGCTTCACCGGCCGTTCCCGCGCGGAGGACCTGCAGAGGGAACTGGCCGCCAAGGGCCTGTCGTCCGTCATCACGGTCAAGGAGATAGACGGGACCACCTGGTTCCCGGTCCGCGTCGGCCCGTACACGGCCAAGTCGGAGGCGGACGGCTGGCTGGCCAGGGTGAAGGCCCTGCCCGGCTGCGACGAGGCCTACGTATCGCAGCTGACCGTCACCCGCTGATCCGGCCCGCCCCCGGCGCTTGACCGCGCCACCCGCCCCGCCTACACTCTCCCCGCCGCGTCATGCGGCGGGGAGTCACACATGAGCGACGCTCGGTTCAAGGGTTTCAACTTCTCCAAGGCCATCGTCTTCCTCCTGGCGTTCATCTGCCTGATCCTGGCGGGGGCGGCCCTCAAGCTGACCACCCCGGTGATCCTGCCATTCGTCATCGCGGTGCTGCTCACCTTCGTGCTGGAACCGGTCATCGTCATGCTGGAACGGATCCGGATCCCGCGCGTGGTCGCGGTGGTGCTGGCGGTGACGGCAGTGGCCGCGGGCATCGTGTTCGTGGGCTACATCCTGTTCGGCAGCGCGAAGACCATACTGACCCTGTACCCCAAGTACGAGGCACGCTTCACGGAGATCTACATACGGATAGCCACCGTCTTCCAGCTCCCCTACAACGAGCACCTGAGCCTGTTCCAGAACCTGTGGGACCAGCTGGGACTGCGGGAGCGCGTGCAGGCGCTGGCCATATCCGCGTCCCAGTCCTCGCTCGGGCTCCTGACCGATGCGACCATGGTGGTGCTCTTCGTGGTGTTCCTGCTCCTGGAGCTGAGCCACTTCCGCTTCCGCATAGGCGTGGCCCTGGCCGGCGAGCAGGCGGAACGCGTGAAGAAGATAGGCGCCGCGGTGGTCACCCAGGTGGCGCGCTACCTGAGCGTCAAGTTCTTCATCAGCCTGGCCACCGGCCTCCTCGTGGGGTTCCTGCTCACCCTCATCGGGATGGACTTCCCCATCGTGTGGGGCATCGTTTCCTTCATATTGAACTTCATACCCAACATAGGCTCCATCGCCGCGGGCGGCGGGGTAACCCTGTTCGCCCTGGTCCAGTTCTGGCCGGCGCCCGGGCCCGTCATCGCCGCCTTCTCCATCATGGTGGGCGTCAACATGATCCTCGGGAACATCGTGGAGCCCAGGATACAGGGCTACAACCTGGGGCTCTCGCCCTTCGTTATCCTGGTATCCCTCCTGGCCTGGGGCTGGCTCTGGGGCTTCACGGGGCTCGTGCTGGCCGTGCCCATGACCGTGATCGTCAAGATCGTCTGCGAGAACGTGCCGGTGCTGGAACCGGTCTCCATCCTCATGGGCTCCTACCGGGGAGCCAAGCGAAAGGCCCGTTCGTTCATGGGCCTCAAGCGCGCAGACAGGGACGCGTCCCGGGACGAGGACTGATCCCCGGCCGGGCCCGCTCGCCAGGCATCCCCGTCGATAAAAAAGGCCGCCCCGGAGGGCGGCCTTTTCGTCGTTGCGTGTGACGGGAGCTAGAGCAGCTTCTGCAGCAGCGGCATGACCAGCTTGAGCACGAAGAACAGGCCGACCACCCAGGTGACGACCGTGATGTCCTTGCCCTTGCCGGTGATGGCCTTGAGCAGGATGTACGACAGGATGCCGAACACCAGGCCGTCGGCGATGCTGTAGGTCAGGGGCATGAACAGCATCGTGATGAAGGCGGGGATGGCCTCGGTGAAGTCGCCGAGATCCAGGTCCTTGACCGGGCTGAGCATGAACAGGCCGACCAGGATGAGGGCCGGTGCGGTGGCCGCGCCCGGGACCAGCAGGAAGAGCGGGGAGAGGAACAGGGCGATGCCGAACAGCACGGACGTGGTGACGGCGGTCAGGCCGGTGCGGCCGCCCTCGGCGACGCCGGAAGCGCTCTCTATGTAGGATGTGACGGTCGAGGTTCCCAGCGCGGCGCCGGCCACCGTGCCGATCGCGTCGGCGAGCAGGGCCTGCTTGACCTTGGGGATCTCGCCATTCTTGCCGATCAGCCCGGCCTGGGTGGTCACGCCCACCAGGGTGCCGATGGTGTCGAAAATGTCGACGAACAGGAAGGTGAAGAGGACCACCACGAAATCGATGGTGAAGATCTTGTCGAACTGGAACTGGAAGAGGAGCGGGGCATCGGGCATCTGGAAGGGGTTCCAGCCCTTGGGCACCGTGGTGACGCCGAAGGGGATGCCCACGATGGTGGTGCCGATGATGCCGATGAGCAGGGCGCCCTTGACCTTGAAGGCCAGGAGCACGCCGGTCAGGACCAGCCCGATGAGGGCCACGAGGGCCGGGCCCTGGGTGACGGTGCCCAGGCTGACCAGGGTCGCGTCGTTGTTGGCGATGATGCCGGCGTTCTGCAGGCCGATGAAGGCGATGAAGAGGCCGATGCCCACGGACACGGCCTTCTTGATGTTGGCCGGGATGGACTTGACGATGGCTTCGCGGATGTTGAAGAGGGACATCAGGATGAAGATGATGCCTTCGATGAACACCGCGGTCAGCGCCATCTGCCAGGAATAGCCCATGGTCAGGACCACCGAGAACGCGAAGAACGCGTTGAGGCCCATGCCGGGGGCGAGGGCGATGGGCAGGTTGGCGATGAGGCCCATGACCAGGGTCGCGATGAGGGACGCGAGCGCCGTGGCGGTGAAGACGCCTCCCGCGGGCATGCCGGCGGCGGAGAGAATGCCGGGGTTGACCGCCAGGATGTAGGCCATGGTCATGAACGTGGTGATGCCGGCCATGATCTCGGTCTTTACGGTTGTGTTGTGCGCTTTGAGCTGGAAAAGTTTTTCCACCTTTCGGCCTCCTTCTTGGAATGTGCGATACTGTGCTGAAGCGTATCCCCGCTTTCGGGAACGCGCAAGGAATTTTTGGCCGGAACGAACAAAAACCTTTGACAAGCCGCGCGGGGCTGGTACAATGGCCGGTACCTCGGGACCTCCCGGAAAAAGTGCCAGCATGCTGAAATCCGACTACATCGACGCAGCGCGGGGGCGTACTCCCGCGGACCTCAACCTCACCGACTGCCGCGTCATGGACGTGTTCCGCGGCCGCGTGCTGGACGGCGTCACCGTTTCCATATACAAAGGCTACGTGGTGGGCGTCGGGGACGGGCTGCAGGCACGGACCAGCGTGGACCTGGGCGGGGCCTTCCTGGCGCCGGGGCTGGTCGACGCGCACGTGCACATAGAGTCCAGCCTGCTCGCCCCGTCGGAGTACGCGCGGCTCGTCGCCCCCAGGGGCACCTCCGCGGTGATGGCCGACCCCCACGAGATAGCGAACGTGCTCGGCTACGACGGCATGACCTGGATGCTGCGCGCGTCCGACGGACTGCCGGTGGACGTCTACCTGAGCGCCCCGTCCTGCGTGCCCGCCACGCACTTCGACACGGCGGGAGCGGCCCTCTTCGCGTCGGACCTTGCCCCCTTCGCCCGCGAATCCAGGGTGCTGGGCCTGGGCGAGGTGATGAACTACCCGGGCGTCCTGGCCGGCGACCCGCGCGTCCTGGACAAGCTCTCCCTGTTCTGGGAGGCGGGCAAGGCCATAGACGGCCACGCTCCCGGGCTCTCCGGTCCCGACCTGTCGGCCTACGCGCTCTCCGGCATACGCAGCGACCACGAGGCCACCACCCCGGAAGAAGCGCTGGAGAAGCTGGGCAAGGGCATGTGGATCATGGCCCGCATGGGTTCCGGCTCCCGCGACCTGGAACACCTGATACCGGCCATGGACGCCGAGACCTGCCGCCGCATGATGCTCTGCACCGACGACCGCCACCCCGGGGACATAGCCGCGGAGGGCCACATCGACGCGGCCGTCCGGGCCCTGGTAGCCGGGGGCGTGCCCTTCATCGACGCGCTCAGGATGGGCTCGTTCAACGCGGCCTGCTACTTCGGGCTCCGGCGCTCAGGCGCGGTGGCCCCCGGCTACCGGGCCGACCTGGTTGCCTTCGCCGACCCGGCGGACTTCCGCGCGGCCATGGTGTACAAGGCCGGCGTCCTGGTGGCAGAGGGCGGAACCACCGCCCCGGGCTTCGAGGCCTTCGGTTCCGACCGCAGGACCATGCCGCCCATGCGCGATTCCGTGAACATCAAATGGCTCACGGAAGAAGACTTCCGCATCCCCGACCGCGGTGGACGGCTCCGGGTGATCGAGTGCCGTCCGGGGTCCATCATCACCGGCGCCGCGGACGAGAAGCCGACCGTGCTCAACGGCGCGTGCGAGTCGGACACGTCCCGCGACCTGCTCAAGATCTTCGTGATCGAGCGGCACACGGGCTCGGGCAACATAGGCAAGGGCTTCGTGCGCGGGCTGGGCCTCAAGCGCGGGGCGGTGGGCTCCACGGTCAGCCACGACTCGCACAACATGATCATCGCGGGGGTGGACGACCGGTCCATCTTCAAGGCCGCCCGCCGCCTGAACGCCATGAAGGGCGGCTTCGTGATCACCGACGGGGATTCCGTGGTCGCCGAGCTGGCCCTGCCGGTGGCCGGACTGATGAGCGACCTGCCCGCGGCGGCCGTGCTGGAAAAAATGGACGCCTTCGAGGCGTATTTCAAGGCTGAGGGCGTTCCGGGGGATTCCCCGCTGATGACCCTCTCATTCATGGCCCTCCCGGTGATACCTTCCCTCAAGATCACCGACAAGGGCCTGGTGGACGTGGACATGTTCAAGACGGTACCATTGTTCCTGGACGATTGATCCGCTCCGGCCGTATCCGGCGGCGCCCCCGGTACCCCACCCCCGTTCGCCTCGGCGGACTTCTTCCTGAAATCGGGCATTTTATACACAAAACCCTTCCGCTCGTTGCGCTCGCACCGGACGGGGTCTACACTGTAGCGGGAGCGTCCGGCACGGACGGCTCCCGCACGGGCACGCACCCCGCCCGACAGGGCGGAGCGCCGCGCGGAAGCGCCAAGGAACCATCATGGAACGCATGATTCGCTTCAGACTCAACGAAACACTCCACGAGCTCGCCGTGCGGGAGGAAAACCTGGCCCTGGACTGGGTCCGCGAGACCGCGGGGCTCACCGGTACCAAGGAAGGCTGCCGCGAGGGCGACTGCGGCGCCTGCCTGGTCCTCTTAGGAGGCCGGGGGCCGGACGGGGCCGCCGAATGGCGCTCCGTGACCTCGTGCACGCTGGCCATGGGCGAGCTCGAC